>JAQGOE010000136.1 GCA_028293725.1 Gammaproteobacteria bacterium
GCGACCATTGGGGCTGCTCGCGCCGTGTCAGCCACTCGGCAGCCTGCGCCTCGATGTCCTGTGAGCGAGTCATCGAGCGGGCCTGCGCGCCAGCAGCCCGGAAGCGCGGGGCCGCTGCACTTTGGCAGAACCGCCCAACATGAAATTGGCGAGCGCGCGCATGCCGAGGGTCATTTGTTTTTCGACGGTGTCGATGCCGATGCCGAGCTCATGCGCCGTCTCGCGTGTCGACAGGCCGCGGATTTTGCGAAGTAGGACGACTTCCCGGCACCGAGGCGGCAATTTCTCCAGGCCAAGTTGAATACGGTGTAACTCCTCGCGAGCCAAGAGCTGACGCTCAGGCTCCAGCACATCGTGTCCAGAAATCGCGTCCAGATCGACGACGAGTTCGAACGAAACGATTCGCGCGCGTTTGCTACGGTTGATCAGATGATTGCGAGCGACGGTATAGACGAACTGCCCGGCCTGGGCGGGCAGACCGTGCCGCGCCCCTTGTAGCACTCGCTCATAGATGTCTTGACGAAGGTCGACGACTTCGGACGCGTCGCGCCAATTCCGGCGGATGAATGCCAAAAGGGCCCGCTCGAGGGGCAAGACCTCCCGACAAAACCATTCTTTGAGTGCTTGATCGTCAACCATTAGTGAAGAGTCGATTTGCTCCTTGCTATGACATAAGGCAAAGAAACGATTTGTGGGTCGTTATCTATAGGTATGACAATCGTGTGGACAATACCCGTAACGTCCGAAGCTAGGTAGTGTAAGGGTCGCGCGGCGCCGCCTGGATGGAAAGGCCGCTGTCGAGCCGGACATCGCGATGAATCACTTGCGGGGTCCAGACTCCACAGGAGACGGAAGCCGAAACTGGAGGATCGCCCCACGAGCCGTAAATCGTTGAAAACGCAAAGAAAAGTGACGTGGGGAACTCGAATCGCGCACTCGCCGTCGACCGGGTGTTTGGTGATGCTCATCGCTGCTGCTGAAGGACTGTCGAAGGGGGATTGCCCGAGCCGGTGACGGGGTCGGGAGGGTGCAAGCAACGAGAATATTGATCGCTGAACTAGTTTGGCGGTAGCCTCTTGCTCCAACATAACGCCGGTTAGCCAGACTATCGGCTCGACAGCAAGACGTTCACAGGGAGTTACGGACGCAAATGCTGCTTGCGCAGTCGATCGCTCCGACCGAGGTGCGGGTTCGAGCTTCCGAGCGGATTGCCGCGCATGATCCGTGGACGGCGATCGGCTGGCTGCGGGCCGGACTCCGAAATGCATTCGACGATCCCGAGCTCCACCGGTTGCTGGGGCACGCGTGCGAACAGTTGAATAATCCAACGTCCGCCGCGGACAGCTATCGGCGCAGCTTGGTGTTTGGAGGGGATGTCGACCGCGTGCGGCCATTCCTGGCGAGATCGCTCGTGCGGATGGGGCGAGCTCGTGAAGCTGTCAGCGTGTACGCGGCGCACCTGAGGCGCCATCGTAATGACGCACAAGCGTGGAGCGGGCTCGGCGTCGCGCTCAGCGACCTCGGAAAGCTGGAGCCTGCGCTCGCCTGCACGACGCATGCGACGCGGTTGGCTCCCGACTGGGCTCCCGGACACGGTAATCGCGGCATCGTGCTCTACCGTCGGCATGCGCTGGACGAGGCGCTGGCTGCGTTCAAACAAGCCGGTGCTCAATCGCCCGAGGACCCGATCGCACGCTACCATGCGAGCCTCGTCTACCTGACACGCGGTGATTATCGTCGTGGCTTCGCCGACTTCGACGCCCACCTGCGCCTGTGGGCTCCACGGTTTCGGGGTGGCGCTCCACCGCCGCGTCCCTGCTCGGGCCAGACGATCCTGGTGCAAGCCCACAACGGCTTGGGCGACACGTTGCAGTTCGTGCGGTATGTACCGCGACTTGTCGGCCTGGGTGCGTGCGTCGTGCTCGTGGTGCAGAACGCGCTGCGGTCGCTCCTTACTGGCTTCCCGGGAACCCAGGTGGTGCTGGGATCCGACGACCCGGTGCCAGCGCATGACGCGACCTTCTCTCTGCTCGAGATGCCGCGGGTCTTCGGCGATACGTTGGAGACGTTGCCGACCAGCCCCTACCTCCAAGCCGATTCAGAGCGGACGGCGCGGTGGGCGGCGCGACTTGGCGGCGAAGGTACGCTGCGGGTCGGTCTCGTGTGGCACGGTAACCCCTTGCAACCGGACGGGCTCTATCGCTCGTGTCCACTGCGGGAGCTGGCGGGTCTGGCCGGCGTCCCGGGCGTTACGTTCTACAGTCTGCAGATTGGAGCCGGCGCGGAGGAGATGGACGCGCGGCCCGCCAGTTTTCAGGTGCGCGACTTCTCGGACGAGTTGGACCGGGACGGCCCCTTCCTGGACACGGCGGCGATACTCGCGACGCTCGATCTGCTGATCAGCGTGGACACATCTGTCTGCCACTTGGCCGGCGCGCTGGGACGGCCGGTCTGGCTGCTGCTTCCCGCCTGGTCGGACTGGCGGTGGCTACTCGCCACAAGTCGATCGCCTTGGTACCCGACGTTCCGTCTCTTCCGTCAGCCGCGTCCTTTTGATTGGCGCTCTGTGGTCGCTGAGGTGCGCTCGGAGTTGTGCTCGCTCACAAGGAACTGAAACGACACTGGAGGAACCGCGATGACCAACCCACCACTGCCCGGAATTGAACACGTCATCCTGCTCATGTTTGAGAATCGCTCCTTCGACAACGTCCTGGGTGCCCTCTACCCGTCGACGGTCGACGGTGGTGGAGTGCCGAAAGGGTTTTCCAACCCCTGGCCCGGCAGTGGGTCGATACCCGCGTGGAACGCCCCCGTCGGGAGCGCGGCCTGGATCATGCCGTATCCCGATCCTAACGAGTTGTACGCGAATATGTCGGCGCAGATCCATTACGGCAGCACCCACATGCAGGGGTTCGTGGCCGACTACCTTTCTGCGAGCACGCACGAACACAAGGTCAAGCCCGCCGCGATCATGCAGTATTACCAGCCGGACAACATCCCGGTTACGGCCGCGCTCGCGCGTACGTACATGGCGAGCGATCGCTACTTCGGCTCGGGTCCCGTACAGACCTGGCCAAATCGCGTGTTCTCCCTATGCGGTACTCCAGGATATGACCCGACTTCGAAGAAGGCGTATCTCAACAACACGGACTACCCCGATTATTCGGGCATCCCGCCCATCGACGGCCAACTCTCGTATCTGTCGATCTTCGAGCAACTCGACCAGGCGGGGAAGTCCTGGAAGGTTTACTTTGACGACGAGACGCCGATCTGCGCCGTCATCGACTACGTCTGGCAGCACTGGTGGAAGGTAGAGTGCGGCGGGAACGTGTGGCCCCTGTCCTACTCCGACGACCGCTTTTGTCCCAACACGTTCTTCAGCGACCTGGCGGACGGCAATCTGCCGAGCTTTACGCTGCTCGAACCGCGCTACCAGATGGACTCCGGTTCGGGTTACGAGGCGCCGACCAGCAACCATCCCGGCAGCAGCAGCGCCACCGATGATGACGCCGCTCCCATCAGCATCTCGTGTGGCGAGCGCCTGCTGGCCCAGATTTACAACGCGCTGATCGCCCAGCCGGCCCTCTTCGCGAAGACGCTCCTGGTCGTGACCTACGACGAGCACGGCGGTCTGTTCGACCATGTTTATCCGCCGCCGGCGCCGACGCCCTTCCACACATCCGACGGTGTGGTCGGATTCAAGTACGACGTGTACGGCGTCCGGGTGCCCACGCTCTTCATCAACCCCTATGTCTGCAATCCCGGCAAACTATTCCGGCCCTCCGAGCGCCTCGAGTATCCGTTCGATCACACATCCCTTCTGGCCACATTGCGCGACCAGTGGGACTTGGAGAAGTCGTCAAACCCGCTGTCAGCCCGACTGTCAAAGGTGCCCACCTTCCGCGGCCTCATCGACCCCACGATAACGCCCATTAAGCCCAAGACGCTCACCGTGCCTAAGTGCGTCTGGAGCGCGGGTGCAGTTCGCGGCCGCGACGGCCATCCGGTCTCCGAACAGGCGGTGCGGAGCATCCTGCGGGCGATACGGCGATCACGTCAACGTGGCGGGCACTGACACAGGTCATGTTTTGCGGCAATCCAGTGACTCAACTTGCAGACAACAGCGGGCAACATGTCAAATTCGCGTGTCGCGCAATTGAGAATCCCTGCACGGTGGATGAATCCCTGGTAGACCAGTGTTTCACGTCCTCATATCGTCGCGGATATCCGTTGACTGTGGAGCCCGATAGAGACGACATGCCAAGCAGCCAGGATCAACTCGCGCAAACACTGAGGGGTTTGCAAATCAACGCCAACCGGTGCGCCCGCATGTTCACTACCCGCCATTTGAAGGTGCAGCTCCAGGTGGCATTCTCAAACGACGCGCCCCTTCCCTGGCGACTCTTGGAGATACACCGCGCAGTACATAAGGCCGGCGAACCGCGGGTGCTGCGGCGGATGCACTGCTTCCGCGACGCCGAGTCCCTCGAGCTTTCGATCCAAGAACGCATGACGTGGAAGGCCCGGGATCGCGAGCTTGTGTCGAGCCACTTGGTTCGGGTTCACGCTGCGCTCGATAAACCAGGCTCAGGCAGGAGCGGCGAGCAAGACGCTGCGCCTCCTAATGGGTCAGATGCGGATCTGCTGGCTCTGACTGCGACACGGCAGGCGCTACGTGCGCAGATGTGCTCGACGAGGCCGGGGCGTGTGGTCGATCTGCCAAAAGGAAGGTGCTGAGACGGTTGGTGGAAGGATGGCGGTGACGCGTGGCGGCAGGTGCTGTTTGCCGTCGCGAGGTTCGTCGCCACGGAAACGGGCGATCAGGCGCAGGCAGCCGGACGCGCAACCTGAGGAACCAGTAAATAGGAGTCGTACTGTCCACCCGTGTGAA
>JAQGOE010000157.1 GCA_028293725.1 Gammaproteobacteria bacterium
GCGGCGTCGATACAGTCCGCCGTCGAGCCGAACCAGGCCTGGATCCCCATGATCGCCGGCAGATAGTGAGTTTGTTTGGCGGAATCCAGGGCCGCCACCTTCGTGCCTGGCGGTATCGCCTGCGCGATGGAGGAACAGGTGTCCGTCAACACGGCGCCGCCCGCCGCACGAATGACCTTCGTATAACCCAACGCGTCCGCCTCACCCTTGACCGCGCGCGAGGTGAAGATCCAGAGATTGCAGTTAGTGCTGATCCGTTTGCCCTCCAGGAGGCTCGCGATCTCCTGGAACTGCTCGAGGGCCGCGTGCGGGCAGCCGAGCATCACGAAATCCACGTTGGCATCGCTCGCCTTGGAGTTGAGCTCATCGTAGGTACGCTGCTGCTCCGCTTTACCATAGGGGATAACTGCCAGCGGGGGACGCGCACCGAGCGCCTTCTCCAGCGTCGCCGCTTCCGGCGTAATGCCTACGAGGTGATACATCTCGACGCCGCCCGAGGAGGCCGCCGCCGCACCGAAATGTTTGTGGTGGATGAGTTCCGGGCGTGAGAAGCGGCCCGTCACCACCGGGATGCGCTCTTCCACGGCCGCGCCGATAAAATAGCCCAGCATCCCCCAGTCCATCAGGCTCGCCACATCGACCTCGACCTTGATGTGATGGGTGGCGAAGCGATTCTCGTCGCGGTGAAAGCCGAAGTCGGGAATCTTCCCGGTCAGCATCGCCGCGCTGGTGCTCTCGCGGCCTTCGGTATTCGTGCGCGCACCCAATACCGAGTTGCAATAGACGACCGCGGAGGATTCCATCCAGGCGCAGTGCTCGCCCCGCAGCGGAACATTGCCGGCCAGGTAGGGTGTGCAGGTCTTCAGAATCCGGATGCCGCGCGCGGCTGATGCCGCTTCGCTCGTCTCACTCATCCTCAAGGCGTCGATGCTCTTGCCGAGAGTCTGCCAGCCTTCCGCATCGACTCCCCCCTGCAGCGCGCAGGAATTCACCATCATGCGGGGCACCTCGACAACCTCATCGCTGTCGAGATCGAATCGGGAGTAGATGACGTCGTAGGCGTCATCGGCGGTTACCTTGTAGTAGTCGAGTAGAACGGGGTTGTAATAGCCTGGAACGCCCGCCACGTTCGTCGTGTCCACAAATCTCTCAGCGCCGAGCGCCTCACCGTAACGGATCAGCAGATCCATGGCTTTCTGTTTCGCCTTGCCCTGGCTGCCGTCGAGCATGGCTCGTTCGGCGTCGGTGAACTGCATCGCCACCTCAGTCTCTCCGATCCAGGTTGTCGTGGAGACCCTGCTGGAACTTCGCAAGCTCGATGTCGTGCACCGAACCGGTACCGGCGAGGTCGAGCGCATGTGCGGCCGCCATCCCCATCGCCATGCAGGGGCCCATCACCCGGATCGCTGACAATGCGTGCGAATCGCCATCCACACACCGCCCAGCGACGACGATGTTGTCCGCATCTGACGGAACCATGCAGCTCAGGGGGATGTAGTAGAGGTGATCGTTAGGGAACTGCTCCCAGTGAACCAGTTCCTTCGTGTCGTGCAGCTCAACCCACCACGCACAGCGGGCGGCGGCATCTGCGGGACGCGCACCCTTGCGAATGTCGTCGACCGTGAGTTGGCGGGAGCCCACGATCCAACGCGTCTGCCGCAAGCCGGGGTTACCGTAGACACGCACACGGGCGTTGTAAAAAATGTTCGGATATTCCGCGCGCAAGAAACTGATGATGGCATCCGCCTGTTTGCGGCCCTCGAACACCATCGTCGCCGTGGCGAGCGGATTCACCGGTGTCTCGAAGTGGTTGATGTTCGCCAGCATGAAGTTTTTGCCGGGAAAGTGCATGAGCCAGCCGTCGTGGCGCACCAACCCGTAGGGCGCACCATGCGTCGCCAGGCGCTTGCGAACTTCCTCCATGTTGAGTTGCTTGACGGCCTCGAGGTCGTACCCTTCGATGAGGAAGTTGAGAGACCCGTACACGGGTGCCTCAGGCTCACGCACCGGCAACCCCGCTTCGTAACAGAGAGTGGCATCGCCAGAGGAGTCGACGAAACCTTTGGCCTTTACCCGGAGTGCTCCAAACCGCGTGGCGAGGTCGATGTGCCGCACGCGCCGGTTTTCGAATGCGACATCGGTAAGCACGGCTCCCACGATCGCCTGTACACCCGCTTCCTGAATCTTGCGCTCCATCCAGCGTCCGAGGCGGACTTCGTCGTATTGGAAGGTGACGGTCGAGCGGTGCATGCGCAGCAGCGAGCCTTCGGCGGTCATGTCCTTGATGAGGTCGTCGGCGATGCCGTGTGTGATCTGATAAGCCTCGGGCCCGTGGGTGTACAGCCCGATGAGTGTTCCGATGATCGAGCCGATCGCCTGCCCGCCGAGTGCCGGCGCGCCGTCGACGATAACGACCTTACGCCCGAGCTTCGCCGCCTCGAGCGCCGCGGAAACTCCGGAGATGCCCGCGCCGAGCACGCAGATGTCAGCCTCTATCGTGGTGAGGGTAGGTTGGCCGACGCGACGGATCGTCCGTGTCGGAATCAATTCAGATGCCATTCGTTCGCCTCGCTACTTCTTGATCGGCCGCTATTTCTTGATCAGGACGGCCCCGGTCGACATGGGCTGCACACTGCGCTGGTAGATGGAGAGGTAACCCCTGGACTCCGGCAGGACCGCGGGGCCGCGGCGCCGGCGCCTCTCGAGGAGCTCTTCGGCCGGCACCTCCAGGTCGAGAACATGCCGGTCGACGTCGATGTTAATCCGATCGCCGCTTTCAACCAGGGACAGTGGGCCCCCGACCGCCGCCTCGGGCGAAACCTCGGCCACCGTGAGCCCTTTATTACACAAGCCGGACAATTGCCCGTCGCTGACGAAGGCCACCTCGTTCTGCAGGCCCGCGGCATCGAGTGCGAATACTACCGCGGACGCGGGTCCCGCCATGCCGGGTCCACCTTTCGGGCCCATCCCGCGGACAACGAGAACGTGACCGCTCTTGACCTCGCCCCGCGAGATGGCGGCCATGGCCTCCGGGCCGTTGTCGAACACTATGGCGGGTCCGTTGAAGCGCGACTGCCTGCCGGGGCCGCGCAGCCCGAGTTTCACGATGGCACTCTCAGGCGCCAGTGAGCCCTTTAGAACGGTGATGGGCTGCTTGTCCGAATACGCGCGGTCCAGCGGCCTGATGACCTCGGGGTTATGGACCACCGCGTCGGCGATGTTCACGCCAAGGCTACGCCCGGTGACCGTGAGTGCGCTCTGATCCAGGAGCGGCGCGAGCTGTTTCAACAATGCACGCGCGCCGCCGGCCGCCTCGAACGCTTCAATCGTATCGTCACCGTTCGGGCGCACGGCGCTCAATACTGGAACCTTCGCGCCGAGCTCGTTGAAGAGGGCGAAGATGTCGACGTCGACGCCAGCTTCCACCGCGGTGGCCTGCAAATGCTTGATGCAGTTTATGGAGCCACTCACGCTCAACACCGCCGCGACGGCATTATGAAATGCTCCGCGAGTCAGAATATCGCGCGGCTTCAAATCCTCGAGCACCATCTCGACAATGCGCCGCCCTGAGCGGCGCGCATTCTCGATCATGATCGGACTGTTGGCGAGAACGGGGGCGCTTCCGGGTAGCGACATGCCGAGCGCCTCGCAGACGACGTGCATAGAGTTGGCAGTGGCCATCCCCGAGCACACTCCGGGGCCGCGAATGGCGTTGTTGCTCATCTCCCTCAGCGTGTCTTTCGAGAGGCGGCCATATGAGGCCTGCACCGAACCGAGAAAGACGTCCTCGATGTCCACGTGTTTGCCGTTGTACTGGCCACTCGGCTGGTAGCCGCCGATCACTATGATGGTGGGGATGTTGAAACGTCCCGCGGCCATCAGGTGTGCCGGCGGTGTCTTGTCGCAGGAGGAGAGGCAGATCATGCCGTCCAGCTGCGCACCTTCGACCGCGATTTCCATGTCATTCACGATGAGATCGCGCGAGGCGAGGATGTAGCCCCCGGAGGAGCCCGCCCCGATGATGAAGTCACTCGGCGCGGCCGTTCGGATCTCGAACGGCAACCCGCCGGCGGCGCGCACTTCTTCCTTGACGATCTTGGCAATGCCGTCGAGGTGGCTGAAGCAGATGGCCAGCTCGGACGAGCTGTTTACCACTGCGATCTTCGGTTTCAACAGGTCTTCGTCGGAGAGCCCGAGCGCTTTCCATTGCGCGCGCCGGGTGCTTTCCCGCGGCGAGCCGGGCTCGAAGTTGCTGCGCAAAGGCTTCTTCATCGTCGTTCTCCGTGCGAGCCTACTCGGCCCGCCCCCTACACGGCCCGGCCTACGCGGCCGGGCCTAGGCGGCCCCGGCCGCCTCCATTGGCGCGTAATGGTAGTCGCACCACCACGGGGCGAGAACAGGCTCCCGGGAGCGACCAGTCTTCTTGTTTTGAGAAAGGTGCTTAAGGGGCCTGACTAAATCTGCCAGGGCGGCGCCGATTGGGTCCGCGCCTTCAGGAACGCCACCAACTCCCGCACCGCGGGTCGATCCATCTTGATTCGCGGCACCAGCGCTTTCAGCCAATAGGTCGCGAGTGGAAACGCATCGAGTACCGGCACGAGCCGGCCGACTTTCAAATCCTCGTCAACCAGGTAACGCGGCAGAATCGCGACTCCGAGTCCGCGCCGCACACCTTCCAATATCACGCGACCGTCATTCGCATGAAAGCGCGACCGTACCTCAACACTCACCGCACCCCGCGGGGTCTCGAAGGGCCACGTCGTCCCGAACAGCACCGTAGTCAGGCAGTCATGATCGATGAGATCGCCCGGATGCCGGGGCTCGGGCTTCGTGCGCAAATAAGCCGGAGCGCAGCACAGTGCCTGCGGGTAGGTGCACAGGGGAATATCGACCACGTTAGGGTATGAGGCCGCGCGCGCCCCCACCACCAGGTCGAAGTTT
This sequence comes from Gammaproteobacteria bacterium, assembly GCA_028293725.1. Next base: position 4,942 of record JAQGOE010000157.1, read on the forward strand.
TCCTCCAGCGGATTGACCGACCGGTCCATCAACACGACTTCCAGCGTCACGCGCGGGTTGTTGACCTGAAATTCACCGAACAGGGCGCCGAGGTAGAGCGAAGTGATGGTCGTCGGGCCCTTGATGCGTACATGCCCATCGATTTCCCCCTCGGAACAGGCGGACGTGTCGATGAGAAGCTCATCCAGTTCGGCCACCACACGCAGGAAGCGCGGGAGCAGGCGCTCGCCGGCTGGAGTAAGCGTCAATCCGCGTGTCGAGCGGACGATGAGTCGAGTGTGAACACGCTCTTCCAGCCGAGTAATCCGCTTCGTAACGACCGAAGGCGCTACATCGAGCTCACGAGCGGCCGCGGAGAAACTCCCGAGTCGGGCCACCACCAGGAACGCGTTGATGTTCAGGATGGTGTTGATGGCTTGCCTCCGGCTCGCTGACACGGTTGCTTCGCTAACCGAGAAAGCTGATCGCGCATTTTGGTACGTTCTGTTAAGGCGCGCAGGGTGCTAACGTTTTTCGCAACCGGTGTTGGGCAGACAACACATAAGCTCTCACCGGCGCGCGAGATCAGGGGAATCGAACCACGGTTCATCAGGGGGGTGGGACGATGATATCTCAGTACCATTGTCCTAGTCGTCTGGCGGGCCGCTTTTCTGCTATGAGGGGGAATATCGGCCATGACTCTATCTTTGTGTGCGATGCGCGCACCGGTGTCGCTGTCTTGTAGTCTTTTAGCATCAATCGGTCGTCCGCTGGCACTTCCGGTGCTCGCCGTCTGCCTGGGTTTCGGGGCAGGGCCGGCCATGGCCCAGACCACCGGGCCGCAGCAATCCGCCGCGGCAGCAACTGCGCCAGCAGAGGGACAACTCGCGGAGGTGACGGTCACCGCGCGCTTCAGGGCCGAGAAGCTGCAGGAGACGCCGCTCGCTATCACCGCCGTAACCGGTGACACCCTGGCCGCGCGTGGCGAGACAGACGTGACCAACCTTGCCGCGTTCGTGCCGAATGCGGTCATCAACCCCTTGGGGGCGGGTTGGGGCGCGACTATTGCTGCCAGTATCCGTGGTGTCGGGCTTTCCGATAACTCGCTGTCATTCGAGCCCGGCGTGCCCATTTACATCGACGGTGTCTACCTGGGGCGGCCGCAGGGTGCGATTCTGGATCTCCTCGATCTCGATCGAGTCGAAGTCCTGCGCGGCCCGCAGGGCACGTTATTCGGCAAGAACGCCGTCGGTGGCACGGTAAGCCTCATCTCGAAAGCGCCCACTGGCGACGGCCGCGGATACATCGACGTCGGCCTCGGAGACTTCAACCGGCGAGACTTCCGCGGCGCATACGACATCTCTGTAGTGCCCGACAAGTTATTCGCGCGCGTATCCTTCTCTGCCAAGCGCCACGACGGTTACATGGACGTGCTCGACTACGAGTGTGTCAACGGCGCTGGCAGCCTGGGTTCAGGCGGCACCGGAATTCCGGGCCAGCTGCCGATCAAGCTCGGCAGTTCTGTAGGCGGAACCGACACGCGCGGTTGCGTGGCAGATCATCAGGGCAATGAGAACGTACAGTCCGCCCGCATCGCGTTACGTTTCCTGGCGACAGACAGCCTGGAGGCCAACCTCACCGGCGATTACACCACTCAGAACCAGGAAGGCCCGCCCGATCAATACGACAGCATCACGACGCCACCGGGTTCCCTGGCAGGGACGTGGAATACGCTGGTCGGTGTGCCGGTGTTTGGCATTCCGTGGGATTCGCGATTCCTGCCTCCCCGGAAGTACACCAACTATGACGCCTACACCGACCCCTTGACCGGCCATGTGTTTCCCAACGTGAACGACATGACGGAGTGGGGACTGTCGAATGTCGACAACTGGACCATCGTGCCGTCGGTCACCCTGAAAGCCGTCACCGCCTATCGACGTTTCAGCAACTCGTTCGGGCGTAATTCCTCGGGCTCGCCGATCCCGATCAACTACACCTGGGATACCAGTGATCACGATCAGTTCAGCGAGGAGATCACTGTCAGCGGCAACGCGTTCGAGCACCTCGACTGGACGGCGGGCGTGTTCTACTACCACGCCAAAGACTCCAACCAGGGGTTCTCGTCGCTGTTCCCGCTCTTTATTCCGTCTTTGAGCTTCAATGACTTCGACGTGCAGACCACCAAGGACTATGCGGGCTTTCTGCACGGCGTTTATCACTTTACCGACAAGGCCAGCATGGAAGTGGGCGTGCGCTACACGTCCGACTCCAAGAGCGCTGACATCTTTCGCCAGGAGTACGCCGGTCCCATCACCATTCCGCACACTACCGTGCCCGTCTACGCAGTCCGAACGTCGCCCAAGGTCGGTTTCAACTACCAGTTCCTGCCGGATGTCATGGGCTACATCGAATACTCCACTGGATTCCGGGGCGGCGGCTTCGGGCCGCGTCCGAGCGATTCGTTACAGGTGGCCTCTTTCAAGCCGGAGGACCTGAAGACCACCGAGCTCGGCATCAAGAGCGAGTGGTTCGAGCACCGCTTGCGGTGGAACTCGGCGATTTTTTACAGCAAGTATTCGAACCTCCAGCAGGGCTTCAACACCACCGATGCATCCGGAGCACCGTGGTTCAGCACGGTCAACGTCGGCGCCTCGCGCATCTATGGCTTCGAGGCGGAACTGCTCGCCGAGCCCGTTACCGGGTTGCAGTTCCAGGGCTCGTTCGGCTACCTCAACTACAAGGTGACCGATGCGGGCGGCGTGATCGATCCAGCCAGTGGGCAGTCCAAGTTCGGTGTTTGTATCACCCATTCGGATGGCAGTGCGTGTGTACCGCCACGCACTCCGAAATACACGGCTGGCTTGAGTGCGCAATACACAGCGAATGTCACGAAAGAAGGCTCGACGCTCACGGGGCGTCTGGATACGACCTACCAGTCGGCGGTTTATTTCACAGACCTCACCTATACCGCCGTACCGGGGCAGCAAGGCTATGCGTTGGTGAACGGCCGTCTTACCTGGCAGTCGCCTAACAAAGTGTGGTCCGTGTCGGGGTGGGGCACCAACCTGACGAACAAGTTCTTCTACCAGGGCAAGCTCACCCTGCAGGTTTTGGGCTTCGAGGAAGGCAATCCGGGACCCCCTCGCATGTGGGGCATCAATCTGCGGCGAAATTTCTAACGGCGCGGAACGGACCACGTGCGTTTCAAAGGGCATGCCCGCCTAGCGGGCATGCCCTTCTTTTATTTCCCGGGCTCCGGTAGGGTGCGTAGTGTGCTGTGCTGCGGCCCGGGTTCTGATGCCGGGCTTGAGCGCGGCATTGGACGAGGGGGCGTTTGAACGTGAATATTCAAAGCGGCGACGCACTGCGGGTCGACACGCGTTCGCTTGCCGCGCGCTGGTATGCCGGTTATGTGCTGGCGCTGCTCATGCTCGCCTACGCGGTGAACGTCATGGACCGGTCGGTCCTCGCCGTGCTCCTCGAGTCGATCAAACACCAGTTCCACACCACCGATACGCAACAGGGCCTGCTTGGCGGCCTCGCGTTCGCGCTTTTCTATGCGACTCTCGGTGTACCGATCGCGGCGCTCGCGGACCGCACGAGCCGGCGAAATGTACTCGCCGTGTGCGCGTTGTTATGGAGTGTGATGACCGCGTTGTGCGGCATGGCGAGCAGCTTTCCGCTGTTGCTGGCGGCCCGTGTTGGAACCGCGGTGGGGGAGGCGGGAGGTACGCCGCCGTCGCATTCGCTCGTCTCCGATTATTTCCCGCTGAGCACGCGCGCGACTGCGCTCTCGATCTACGCGCTAGGCGTACCGCTCGGCTCGATGCTCGGCAGTTTGCTCGGTGGCTGGGGTAACGAGCTCTACGGCTGGCGCACAGCCTTCATGCTCGTCGGTGCGCCGGGCGTGGTCGTCGCGTTGCTCGTGTTCCTGACAATAAAGGAGCCCACGCGCGGACAGTCAGATGTCGGGATATCGGAGAGCGCCCGGCTGACGACGCCCAGATTCCCCGTTGCGCTGCAATACCTGTGGCAACAGGTCTCGTTCCGACACATGTGCCTGGCCGCGGGGCTGCATTCACTCGTGTGGTACGCGGGCAGCACAATGAACGCCGCGTTCCTGCATCGCTCGCACGGTATGACGAGTGGCGAGGCGGGTAGTTGGCTCGCGGTGTTCGCGGGAACCGCGGCGATCGGCACCTTCCTGGGAGGCTATCTCGGCGATCGTATCAGCGTGCGAACCGACGACCGGCGTTGGTACATGTGGGTACCTGGATATGCAACTCTGGTCATGTTGCCTTTCCAGTTTTCCTCTTACCTCGCCGACAGCCTCTGGGTCATGGTGCCGTCCTTCATGGTGATGCTCACGTTGGGCTCCATGTTCTTCGGGCCGTCCTTCGCCATGTCGCAGGGGCTCGCACCGCTGCGCATGCGTGCCGTGGCTACGTCACTCGTACTATTTATCCAGACTCTCGTGGGACTCGGTCTCGGCCCCCTGCTGGTGGGCATGATCAGCGACCATCTGAAACCGACCATCGGCGACGCGCAGGGTTTGCGCTACGGACTGGTGTCGGTGGGTATCGTGAATCTCTGGGCGGCGGCGCATTACTTCTGGGGTGCGCGACATGTACGGGAAGACCTCGTCCGGGCTACGAAGTACGCGTGAGGATTGGGCGGGCGAGGGGAAGCAACGCTTCTGCCCGGCCCCCGTGCAGCGAGCCTTCCTTCTGCACCGTTATTGATCGCCGGGTGATGCGGTACGGCCTAAGTCGCTGATTTTACGTACTGCAGCCACTGGCATGAGCCTTGCACCTCTACGATTGGCGGTGCGCTCCCGCCCCACGTGTTGACTCCGGCTTCGCGTGAGACGAGGAGCATCGTTCGCAGCGACGGTTGACCCCCTCATTCGTCGTCGCGGCGTTCCAACGTGCGGGGTGGTCCGTCGCCTCGCACGTTTTTATTGTCGGCTACGCCGTAACCCGCAGCTCCAGGTCGATTTCAGCGATCTCGTACCCTTTACGGAAGTCGCGGATGTGTTTCGCCATCCACGTCCGCGCGCCCTCGGCATCACGCGCTTCCAACGCTTCCACAATCCGCTTCTGCGCCGTGACGATTCGCGAGCGAGCCTGCGCAACCTTGTCGATCATCACCTGCAATGACGGCTCCAGAAGCTGCAGCAGTGGTTCCTGCGCCAGACCGAGCACCTGGTTGTGCGTCGCTCGTCCAACGCTACGAAAGAACTCCGCGGCCTGATGCACGGCAAGCCCGGTGTCCGCATTCAAGGCAACAAATCGGTCCGCTGCCGCGACAATTGCCGCGAGGTCTTCCGCGGTCCGTGCTCGTGCCGCCGCTTCCGCAATCGGAGGCTCCAGAATCGTCAGCGCGGACCACACCTCCAGAAACGTCACGTCGTGCATGACTAGCGCGCGACTCACGCCTTCCGCGATCACGTCGTGTTGAGGGCGGCTGACGGACATGAGTTTCGAGCCCGGTCGACGCTTCACCAACCCGCCGCTTTCGAGCTCGCGCAGTGCCTCTCGGACGGTGGAGCGGTTGACGCCAAACTGCCGCGCGAGCTCCGTTTCCGGAGGCAGACGCTCGCCCTCGCGCAGCGTACGACTCAGGATGCGCTCTCCGATCGCCACCGCCACCTTCCGGTAGGCGGGCTCGATGAGAATCTGCTCGAAGCGCACGCTCTCGGGCTCTGAACTCATGCCGCGGCCTCGAACAACTCACGGCCGATCAGCATGCGTCGAATCTCCTGCGTTCCCGCGCCGATCTCATACAACTTGGCGTCGCGCAACAAGCGTCCCGATGGATAGTCGTTGATATACCCGTTGCCGCCTAACGCCTGAATCGACTCCAATGCAACCTGCGTCGCCCGTTCCGCGGCGAACAGGATGCAACTGGCGGCGTCGCGGCGCTTCACCGTGCCGGCATCACAAGCCCGGGCAACGGAATAGACGTAGGCGCGGCTCGCATTCAACGATCCGTACATATCGGCTATCTTCCCCTGCATGAGCTCGAATGTGCCGATGGGCTGTCCGAACTGCTTCCGTTCTCGAACGTACGGCAACACGAGATCCAGTGCCGCGGCCATCAGACCGAGAGGTCCACCAGCGAGCACGACTCGTTCGAAATCGAGGCCGCTCATCAACACGCGGGCGCCGCCGTTCTCCGCGCCAACCAGGTGGGAGGCCGGTACCGCACAGTTATCAAAGACGAGCTCACAGGTGCCCGAGCCGCGCATGCCGAATTTGTCTAACTTCTGCGCGGTGGAAAAGCCCTTGTTGCCCCGCTCGACGATGAACGCGCTGATTCCGCGAGGCCCGGCGGTAGGCTCCGTCTTCGCGTACACCACGAACACATCGGCATCCGGGCCGTTGGTGATCCACATCTTGCGGCCGTTGAGTATGTACTCGGAGCCGCGCTTCTCAGCGCGCAATTGCATCGAGACCACGTCGGAGCCGGCGCCAGGCTCTGACATCGCCAGCGCACCCACATGCTCACCACTCACGAGCTTCGGAAGATAGCGGTCGCGCTGCTCGTCCGTTCCGTTGAGGCGCAACTGGTTCACACACAGATTCGAGTGCGCGCCGTAGGACAGGCCCAACGAGCCCGATGCACGTGAGATTTCCTCCATCACGATCACGTGCGCGAGGTAACCGAGGCCGGCGCCTCCCCAGCGGTCGGGTACCGTGATACCGAGCAATCCCTGCTCACCGAGTTCCGGCCACAGATCGCGCGGAAATTCATTCGAACGATCGATGTCCGCGGCCCGTGGCGCAATCCGTTCTTGCGCGAAGCGCCGCACCTGCGTGCGGATCTCCTCGAGATCCGAGCCTAAGCCGAAGTCACAGTCGCTGCAGTCGATGGCGTCCATGAGCTTGCCTTCCCCTTCAGTACGATCGTATGATTGTCGGACAAACCGGCAACCGTGACAAGAGAGATGCCGCGACTTTCCACCCGGGTCGATGTTCACTCCGAGGAATTCCGTGACAACGAGCGCGCCATGCGCGCTCTGGCAGCCGATCTGCGCCGCGAGTCCGAGCGCATTGCACAAGGTGGCTCCAAAGCTGCTGTGGAAAAGCACAGGACGGCGGGGAAGCTCACGGCGCGGGAACGCATCAGAGTGCTGCTCGACACCGGCAGCCCGTTTCTGGAGTTCTCGCAACTGGCCGCCCACGGTCTGTACGGTGGGGAAATCGCCTCGGCCGGGATCGTCACCGGAGTAGGGCGGGTGAGCGGACGGGAATGTGTCGTGGTAGCGAACGATCCCACGGTGAAGGGCGGCACTTACTACCCGATTACCGTGAAAAAGCACCTGCGTGCGCAGGAGATCGCGCGCGAGAACCGGCTTCCATGTGTCTATCTCGTCGAAAGCGGCGGTGCGTTCCTACCGGCACAGGACGAAGTGTTTCCGGATCGCGAGCACTTCGGCCGCATCTTCTATAACCAGGCTACATTGTCCGCGGCTGGTATCGCGCAGATAGCCGTGGTGCACGGCTCGTGCACGGCGGGTGGCGCCTACGTTCCTGCGATGTCCGATGAGAATGTCATCGTCCGCAATCAGGGCCGCGTGTTCCTCGGTGGTCCCCCGCTCGTGAAGGCAGCGACGGGAGAGGACATCGATGCCGAGTCACTCGGCGGCGCAGACGTCCATTGTAGAGAATCCGGTGTTTGTGACCACTACGCCGAAAACGACACGCACGCTCTTTCTATCGCTCGCCGGATCGTGGGGCGGCTGAAGGCTCCTCCCAACACAGCGCCTCCGCGCGAATCCTCCGAGCCGCGATACGACGCGGCTGAGTTATACGGCGTTACGCCGGCGAGCCTGCGCAAACCTTACGACGTGCGTGAAGTGATCGCTCGCCTGGTCGATGGCTCTGAGCTCGATGAGTTCAAAGAATTATATGGAGCGACGCTGGTCTGCGGCTTCGCCCATATCGGCGGCTACCCGGTCGGCATCCTGGCCAACAACGGGATTCTCTTTTCGGAAAGTGCTCTCAAGGGCGCGCACTTTGTGGAATTCTGTACGCGGGAGCAGATCCCGCTGCTCTTCCTGCAGAACATTACGGGCTTCATGGTGGGAAAACGGGCCGAAGCCGGCGGCATCGCCAAGGACGGTGCGAAACTCGTCACCGCTGTGGCATGCGCTAATGTGCCGAAGCTCACCGTCATCATCGGCGGAAGTTATGGCGCCGGAAACTATGCGATGTGCGGCAGGGCGTACTCGCCTCGTTTCCTGTTTCAGTGGCCGAACTCGCGAATCTCCGTCATGGGCGGAGAACAGGCGGCGAGCGTTCTGGCCACCGTGAAGCGCGATCAGCTGAAGGGAGCTGAGTGGCCGGCAACGGAAGAAGAGGCTTTCAAGAAGCCTATCCGTGAGCAGTACGAGCGCCAGGGGCATCCGTACTACGCGTCGGCGCGACTCTGGGACGATGGCGTGATCGATCCCATCGACACACGTCGCATCCTGACCCTGAGCCTCGCCGCGGTTCGAAACGCACCGGAGCAGGAAACCCGCTTCGGCTTGTTCAGGATGTAGGGCGACCCGTGCGCCATAGTCAACGCCTGCGTGGCGGGGTGCGACGCGTGCCTCGCCTGTGTAACAGGAGACGCTCAGCGTGATCAAAAGCCTGCTGGTCGCCAACCGGGGCGAAATCGCCTGCCGTATTTTTCGCACAGCACGCCGGCTTGGCGTGCGCACCATCGCCGTCTTCTCCGATGCGGATTCGGGCGCACAACATGTGCGTGAGGCGGACGAGGCCTTCCGAATCGGGCCGGCGGCGCCACGTGAAAGCTATCTCAACATCGAGCGCATCCTCGAAGCGGCGCGCGCTAGTGGCGCAGAGGCCATTCATCCCGGATACGGCTTTCTTTCGGAGAAATCCGAGTTCGCGCAGGCGTGCGTGGATGCGGGCCTCATATTTGTCGGTCCTCCGCCCGCGGCGATCGCCTCGATGGGCTCAAAAATCGTGGCGAAGGCGCGAATGCGCGCCGCTGGCGTTCCCGTACTTCCGGGCTACGATGGCTCGCGACAGGATCTCGAGCACCTTGCGCGTGCGGCGCTCGAGTTGGGATTGCCTCTGATCATCAAGCCCGCGGCTGGCGGTGGCGGCAAGGGAATGCGCATCGTAAAGGACAAGGCGGAAATCGCCGATGCGCTTGCCGGAGCGCGGCGCCTTGCGGAGAGCGCCTTCGGGGACAGTGCGCTGCTGTTGGAGCGATATCTGTCGGCGCCACGCCACGTCGAGGTGCAGGTATTCGCCGATACGCACGGGAATTTCGTGCACCTCGGGGACCGGGACTGCTCGATTCAACGGCGCCACCAGAAATTGATCGAGGAAGCGCCTGCTCCGGCGATTCCAGACGAGGTCCGCAGCCGGTTGCGCGCGGCCGCGCTCACGGTCGCACGTGAGATTGGTTACGTTAGTGCTGGAACCGTCGAATTTTTGTTCGACGGACGCGACGTCTACTTCATGGAAATGAACACGCGCTTGCAGGTGGAGCACACGGTCACGGAAGCGGTTACCGGACTCGACCTGGTGGAGTGGCAATTGCGCGTGGCGAGCGGTGAGCCGCTGCCGCTATCACAGGAAGATATTCGGCTGCACGGACATGCCATCGAGGCGCGTGTCTGCGCCGAGGATCCGGAGCGCGACTTTCTCCCTAGCGCTGGCGAGCTGCGCCTGCTGCAGTGGCCGTCGGCCGAGCGGGACGCCGCCCGATCGATTCGAGTCGACGCCGGCTTCACAACGGGCGACGTCGTGCCGGCGAGTTACGACTCGTTGCTGGGGAAGGTTATCGCGTGGGCCCCGGAGCGCACGCAGGCGGCCGCATGTCTCTCTTCGGCGCTAGAACATATTTATTGTGCGGGCGTGCACACGAATGAGAGGTGGCTGAGCAGGGTGCTTCGAGCGCCTCGCTTTCTGGAGGTTCGGCACAGCATCGCGTTCCTGCAGGAGAGCGGGGGTGACTTCGCGGGGCCGAAGGATATCGATGCTCCGGTAGTGGCGTTGGCAGCGATTGCTGCGCATGGCCCCACGGCATACGAGGCGGAGGTCCGCGGCTCTGCTGCGCATGGCCCCGGTGCGTCGGCCGTGCGCCATGGGTCCGCCAGGTTCGGCGCAACCGCTCCCGGCAGCGCGCTCGGCAACTCGGTGGCCTTAGCGAACCCCGTCAGCCCGTGGGCGATCCTCGACGGCTTCACTCCAAACCTCCCGGCCCGCGTCGACTACACGCTGTCGTGGCACGGCCATGAGCACACCGCCGAAATGACGTTCACCGGTGGCCTCCTCACTGCCGTGTCCGTAGACGCGCGCGCGCCACTCGCGGTGTCTGATTTGTCATTTTCTGGCGGGCTCGTCGCGGTCTGCATCGAAAAGGTGCGGCTGCAAGCGCGCTATCTCAGGTACGACACGCACCTCCATCTCTGGAGCGCCGGCAATCACTGGGAGGTCGTGCTCGAAGATCCACGCCTGAAAGAGTTCTCGAGCACTGCTGCGCAGGGCGGGCTGACAACGCCACTGCCTGGCGTCGTCGCCGCGGTGGTGGCGAAAGTAGGGCAGGCGGTGCGCGCTGGCGAAACGCTCATGGTGATTGAGGCGATGAAAATGGAGCACAGTATTAGTGCTCCTTACGATGGCACCGTGAAAGTGATCCATTTCGCGCCCGGCGATCGGGTTCCAGAAGGAAGTCAGCTTCTTGAGCTTGCTCCGGTGACCTCCTCATGACAGGATTAGATAAGCGTTGCGGTAACCGTTCGGGCCACTCCAAGCGGCTCGGAAATAAAAAAAAATAATTATTTTGCAGCGCAGTGAGATATCCCGCCGAGTCACAGCAGTAACAGAGTGGCAGTTACTGTCTCCCGCGTGAGCGTTGTCGAGCGGAAGTGTCGAGGGAGTACGTGCAGACCACTTTTCCGTGAGATAGGGACCTAGCGCTTCTCGGTGCCGGTTATGAAACAGGATTTTTGTTTCCGGGGCCCTCGGCGGGAGTCAGTAGCTGCCTGCTTTATGCGTCTCGTGTGCGTCGTTGGATTATAAGGACGGGACGCGTCCGGCAGCCCTTGCCTCAAGCGGGGGATTTGGAGCAGGATCGAGCGGCACCGCCTGACGCGCAGCTGCTCAATGATTGAGCAACCGGATTTTCCGGAAGGGGAAGCACACATGGATGAACGAAGCAAAACCCGGCCACGCGCGATACCTATTGACAGCCGAGGTCCGTTCCGCTGACGCGGAACGATTAAAGCTCGTCAAACTCAACTCCGTGCGCGCCGGCCTACGTGGCAGCGGCGATTACGTACGGAACCGACATTACCCGATTACATGGAATGGGGAAAAAGGGATGTCACGTCGATCCAGACTTCACGTACCCGGCGGCGTTTATTACGTCGTCCAACGCAGCAACGCCCGTCAACCGATCTTCACCGACGCCGCCGACTACGCAATTTTCGAGCGGCTCCTGGCTACGATGCTCGCGCGCTGTCGCGCACGCGTGCATGCGTTTTGCTGGGAGGTCGACGCCATTCACCTCGCCCTGCAGGTCACGGATATGCCAGTCGGGCGGCTCATGCAGCGACTCAGTAGCCAGTACGCCCGCCGCGTTCACCGCAGGCAGGGCAACGGTGGCCATCTGTTTCAGCAGCGTTATCACTCGCTGTTGATCGACCCCGATGCCTACCTTCTGAAGCTCATACGCCATCTGCATCTCATACCGGTGCGCTCGCAGACCGTTCGGGATCCGAACGATTACGCGCTGAGCAGTCAACGCGCATACCTGGGCATGACACAGGTTCCGTGGCTGACGACGAGCGTCGCGCTACGAATGCTGGCGCAGCGCCCGGAGCAGGCACGTTATGCCTATCGGCGCCTGATGTTTGAAGCGCCCACGGTGGACGAGGGTGCGCACTTCGAGCGAGGCTGTGATGATGATCCGCGAGTTCTCGGGGATCGGCAGTTCATGGCGGATATTCCGCGGCACATGCGTGTCTACCGCAGCAGCTACTCACTCGATCAGGTCATCGACACGGTGTCATGCACCCTGGGAGTGGAGCGAAGTGAGGTGTTATCCCGGTCACGTCAGCGGCGCCTGTCGCTGGCCCGTGCGTTGATCACCTGGTACGCGACCGAGCGGGGAGTGGCGACGCTCGCCGAGGTTGCACGCCGGCTCGAGCGGGACCCGTCGACGCTTTTTGTTGGGGTAGAGCGCTATCGCAACCTGCGTCCCGAGCTCTTCAACCTGACCGCCTTGCCGGACAACGGCCCACTGTTGCGGCCGGGGCCGCAGGGGGCGGGGCCGTCTGGGGTCACGCTCGCGAACGCCGTCACCCATACAAATGGCGTGACCCACACAAACGGTGTCGGGGTGTCGTCAGGAATGGGGGCTTCCCCGAGTGGGGGAGGAGCGTCCGGTCTAATGACTTCATCTGGCGTGGTTGCATCGTCAGGGGTCGGTGTCCAGGCCGGCGGTGCCGTCTCCGCCAGCGTCACCATGCCCCCGGGGGTGGAGGAGCCCCCCACCCGAGGCGTGGGGCCCGCGTTGTTGAGCGGAGCCTGGGTGACACGACGTTGACAGGTGCAATGCGTCCGAGCGATGCTGCCTGACGAAAGCGGTATGCCGCCCATGTGAAGTGAAACTCATGCCCCAACCCGAGCTGCATGTTCCGGCACGAATTACCAGGCCGACTCTCGCGAAGGCGATGGTCTCCGGGTCGATTCGTGTCGAGAACGGGCTGCTTAAGGGTTGGGTGTCATGGGTAATGTCGATTCACTCTCACTGCTACGGCTGCGAGTCCTAGCAGAGGCCGATTCGGGCGCGCTGATGCGTGTCCTCGAGCGCTTTCAGAACCTGGGCGTCCTGCCCCGGCGCGTCATCGCCGAATTCACCAGTAGCGACTCACTCAGTATTCAGCTCGATGTCGCTGGCCTGGAAGAGTCACGCCTGACCCTCATCGCTGCAAAACTCGGTGAGCTGCCCTGCGTGACCCAGGCTTATTGGCACTACGCTTAGGCGCTTAGGCGTAAGCACCCAGCGCGTACCTGCGCGAAGGGGCCGGGCCGGTACTACTTGTGGCTGGCCGCTGCCGCGTGCTCGGCGCGCACTTTGGCGACCACGCCGTCGAGGTTTGACATCATCTGCTCGAAGCTGTTGCCGAGGATGAGATATTTCCCATCCACGGTGAGCGCCGGCACGCCGTCAACCTTGTAGTTCTCGATCATCTCTTCGGCCTGGTTGGTTTTGGTGTTGACGCCGAACGATTCGAACGTGGTGTTGAATTTCGCCACATCGACGCCGTGTTGGCCGATCCATTGGCTGATCGCCTTCTCGTCGAAAAGCGGCTTGTGCTCTTCGTGAATAGCGTGGAAGAGCGGCGCGTCGAGCCGAGCAAGGTCGCCGGTAGCTTCGAGGGCGTAATACGTCTTCGCCAGATTCGTCCACGCCGTACGCCCCAGGCCGGTGGCGACGCGCTTGAAAACGACGTCTTTGGGCTGCTTCGCGACCCACGCACTGATCATGGGGTAGAACTCGTTGCAGTGGGGGCAGCCGTAGGAGAAGAACTCGAGGACCTCGATCTTGCCAACGGCTTCAGGGTGTTGTGGCGGATCGATGCTCCGGTAATCCGTTCCCGGGGTGACCTCCGCGAGCACAGGGAGCGACAACACAACGAGAGCCAGCGCGAAGAAAGCGTTTCGAATAGACATGGTTTCTGCTGTTACCCAATAGCGACGGCGATGGACTGCGAATTGGACGCTTGGACCCCGCAATTGTTCCAAATCCCCGTCTCAACGCGCTGCGTTCGCTCGCAGTTTCAGAAGATAGCGGTCGCGAAGCTCCGTCTGGCGCGAGTGCATGGATTGGGCCACACCCTGGATGAAAACGCGATCGGCGAGCGTCGTGACCTCCAGAGGGTCACCGCTCCAGAGCACGAGATCGGCGGGTCGCCCGCGGGCGAGTGAGCCGTTAGCCGCGGTCACCCCGAAGATCTCCGCAGGATTACGTGTGATGGCCGCCAGGGCGTCCTCCCACGGCAGGCCGTGAGCCACCGCGATTCCGGCGGCCTGACGCAATCTGCGGATGTTGTGCGGGGCCGGGTCGTCGAAAGTAAATGCGATCTTTACGCCCGCATGTTGCAGGCGAGCCGCATTCTCCAGGGTCGCGCCGACGGCATCGAAGCTCTCAGGCAGGTCGTCGAGAGGGTTGAGGAGCACGGGGACTTGCGCGGCCGCCAGTTCGGTCGCTACACGCCACGCCTCGGTGGCTCCCTTGATCACGAGGTGCAGCTTTTCGCGCTGCGCGAATGAGATCACCTGACGGATATCGGAGGCTCGATCGACGTCGAAAACGATTGGGGCTCCGCTGCCGTTCGTGGTAGTGCCTCCGACAGCCTTGGCGGCCCCTCCAACATCGCCCCCCACATACGTGGCCAACGCCTGCCGGCCGAGCGGGGTGAGCAGCCTCGCGTCGCCCGGCAGCAGCGATTTTGGCGAGCGCACCTCGCCGATCGCCTGTTGTAACAACATGAATTGCGCGGCCCGGCTGCCGCCTGAGAGCACGCTGGCATCGCCACCGACATCGACAAACAGCGCGCGGGCCAGCGGCTCTACCGTGCCGTCGAGGCGTGCCATCGAACCCTGTCCCGCGATGATCGTGCCGGCGGCGCCTTTACCGGCTACCGCACTGGGTGCCAGCATGGCGAAGGTAATCCCACCGATCCGATTCACACCCAACACGACGGAGTCGGGGTTGAAGGCCGGGGTGACATCGAACTCGGGACGCATGGCGCCGAGCTTCAGCGAGTAGTCCTGCCCGACGGGTTCCTCGCTGATCTCCTCGATCCCCAGGTGGCCAAGCCCACCAAACAGACCCGGCGTTACTGGGCGGCCGCCAGCGTCGATGATCTCGGCGTTCGCAGGGGCGCTCAGCCCGTGTCCCATCTCGGCGATCTTGCCGTCGCTGATGAGGATGTCGGTGTGTTGGAGGACTCCCGCGGAGCTCATGGTGTGTACCGTGGCGTCGCGAATCAACACAGGCGGGGTAGCGCGACTCGGCAAAGCGACGCACTGGATCGCAAGCGCCATCGCCAGCAACGAAACCGCCTTCATCGGTCCGCTCCCGCCGCGGCCGGCTGCCCTAGGAGGAAGTCCGATTCGGGCGCGACCGCCGGATCCGTCCGGTCATACCGTACCACTCCATCAATGAACACCAGGTTCGCCCGCGCATACACACTAAACGGATTGCGGTTCCAAACCACGACATCCGCCATCTTTCCGACCTCCAGCGTGCCGGTGCGATCCAGGATGCCGAGCACCTTCGCCGGATTGGCCGTGAGCCAGCGAATCGCCCGCTCGGGCGGAATGCTCAAACCCACCCGCGCGCCGTGAGCTATCGCTTTCGCGGCTTCCTGGTTGAGCCGTTGAATCCCTTCTTCCGAATCCGAATGTACGATGGCGCAGCCTCCGGGTGCCGCGTCAACGAACGCGATGTTTTCCGGAATGCCGTCGTAGGCCTCCATTTTGAATCCCCACCAGTCGGCCCACATCGCCGCGCAAACGTCGTGTTCCGCGAGCAGGTCAGCGATCTTGTAGGCCTCGACGGCGTGGTGGAACGCGGCGACGTGGTAACCAAACTCCTGCGACATATCGAGCACCGTCGCCATCTCATCCGCGCGATAGCAGTGCATGTGGACGATGATTTCACCCTTCAAAGCCGCGGCGAGCGTATCGAGCCGCAGGTCGCGTTTCGGGGGCTTCGCGTCCTTGGCGCCGCTGGCGAGTTTCTGTTGGTATTCCTCTTTATCGCGCAGGTATTCCTGCGCCTCGACCCACTGCGCACGATAGCCGGCGACATTGCCCATGCGGGTCGACGGAAACTCGTGTTTGCCTTCGCCGTAGACACGCTTCGGATTTTCGCCGCAGGCCATTTTCAACCCCTGCGGCGCGCCCGGAAATTTCATGCCTTGGTAGGTCACGCTGGGGACGTTTTTCAACACCACCGAGCGGCCACCGATGAGATTGGCCGAGCCGGGCAGGATCTGCAGCGAAGTGATGCCGCCCGCCAGCGCGGTGCGGAAACCCGGGTCCTGGGGCCAGACGGAATGCTCCGACCAGACATTCGCGGTACTGGGGGAGGTCGCCTCGTTACCGTCGGAGTTGCCCTCCACCTGCGGGCTCGGGTAGACGCCGAGATGAGAGTGCACGTCGATGAGCCCGGGGGTGACCCACAAGCCATCGCCATCGATAACACGGCTATTCGGAGGAGCCTGGAGATTATTGCCGACAGCCAGGATCTTGCCGTCTGCGAGTAGGACATCCGCACCGTCGAGCCGTGTTCCGGTGCCGGTGAGGACGGTAGCGCGGCGAATGAGTGTCGGCGCGCTCGGAGGCACCTTGTAGGTGGAGGGGTAGAGGGTCTGCCCGGCGACCAAAGTATCGGCGGCGGCTGAACCGTTGGTCGCGGCTGATTTTCGCGGAGCGGCGGCTGAAGCGTTGTTGGTCGCGGACGCGTTTCGCGGGGCGGGTTGGCCTGGGGAGGCCGCTTGCGTCGATTTGCCGGGTGGCACGGCACAGCCGGTCACAATCGCGGCCAGCACGAGATAACAGATCTTGCGCAAAAGGCTCTCCCTGAAGTTGCGATGACGCGTAAGCCCGCGTTTTTAGCCGGGTCGCGCTTCTATCCCGGGTCTTGGGCGTCACCGTCCATTTTACTTGGCGGCGCAAGCGACTTGCGGCGCATTTTCGCCGGAGCGGTAGAAACATACGGCGAAGCGCTATCGAAGAATCGCCACGGCCGTTTGGCCCAGTCACCGGCGTAGTCCACCCCGATGCGCACGGTGCGCGTGATGCGCGGGCGCTTGGGTTTACCAGGAGGCCGCTCGAGCCAAAGAACGTCACCCAGAAGATCAGCGCCGTTCAAGCGCCGATCGATGTTCATTGCGCGACACAGCAAGCCGGGGCCCCATGTCTTGTCCGTAACGCCGGAGACCGGCTCGAGTCCGCGTAGCAGCACGGCGTGAGGCACGCCTGCCGGCGCAGTCACAATGTTCAGGCAGTTCCAGAACCCGTAGATGAAATAGACATAGGCATGCCCCGGCTCGCCAAACATGATTTCTGTGCGTGCGGTGCGGCCGCGGGCAGAGTGCGCCGCCAGATCTTTAGGCCCCATGTAGGCCTCGGTCTCGACGATGCGCCCGACGCGGAGTGTGCCTCCGTCATCGTGCACGAGATGCATGCCGATGAGATCACGCGCAATGGAAAGCGTGCCCGGGGCGTAGAAGTCTCGAGGAAGTTTGCGGGCTCGGGTCACTGGCCCGCATCGTACGCAGTGTTGCGCTACTTCGGAACTGCCGTCCCGGCGTCGGCAATGCGAACGTCGTTCTTCACGCTCTTCACACCTTCAATCGCGCGGATATCCGCTTCCGCCAGTTTGGCCTCCGTCGGTGAGCTTGCTACTCCGGTCAATGTGACGTTGCCCTGGTAGACCTCGATGCTGAAGTCACTGGACCTGACGTTGTTGTCCTTGATCAGCGCGGCTTTGGCACGCGCTGCTATGGTCGTGTCGTCGACGTATTGTCCCGCGGTCTGCTGGTGATGAATGACCCTGCATCCAACCGTCGAGAACAGGGCAACCGCGGCCACGGTCGTGAATTTGAGAGAAGCGCGCATGGGGAAAATCCTCGTATCGATGAGTCGAGCGGACGCCTTGGGATGAGCCATTCAGCAAGGGAAGGGCCTGATGCAGCATCCACCGGCCTCGCGGCCGACGGGTAGGCACCCGGCCACCCCTCCCTCCGTTGCCTCGTATTTTCGAACGCCGCTCGTCTCCAAAGGTCTACAATAGGAACGCTCACTTTCGCCTTCCAGAGGCGGGGATCTGAGCTGAATCAGGAGGATGGACCTCTTTGGTAGAAACTACATGATACGTGGATTCCTGCTTTCCCTGCCGCTCTGGGCCCTTTTGCTTTTGGCTGGCACCAGCCAGGCGACCGTCTACGACATTCCCACTGACGGCTCGTCCGTGGTCGGCAACGACAACCACATGGCTGCGGTGTACAAGGACACGCTGCTGGACATCGCGCGCCGTAACAGCCTCGGGTACTACGAGATCATCCGTGCGAATCCGGGCACCGATATGTGGCTGCCCGGTGCGGGCACCGACATCATGTTGCCCGGCCGGCGAATCCTGCCTCCCGGTCCGCGTGAAGGCATCGTCGTGAATCTTCCCGAGCATCGGTTGTATTACTACCCGAAGGCGAAGAAGGGCGAGAAGCAGGTCGTGATCACCTACCCGGTGAGCATCGGCAAAATGGATTGGAAGACGCCGATCGGTGAGACCCGCGTCATCCAGAAGGAAAAGCATCCGAACTGGTATCCCCCCGAGGGCGTCCGGAAGGAGCATCTCGCGAA
The DNA here is from genome assembly GCA_028293725.1 of Gammaproteobacteria bacterium. Next base: position 23,328 of record JAQGOE010000157.1, read on the forward strand.
TGGCGATCCGCTCCCGGCGGTCGTTAAGGCCGGACCTGACAATCCGCTCGGTGACTTCGCTATGCGCCTCGCCGCCGGCAACGGCACATACCTCATCCACGGCACCAACAACCCGATGGCCGTCGGCATGGCCATCACGCACGGCTGCGTTCGCATGTACCCCGAGGACGTCGCGGCACTATTCCCGCTGATCCCGGTCGGCACGAAGGTGTGGCTCATCAATGAGCCGGTGAAGGTAGCGTTTGTGGACGGCGAGTTGCTGATGGAAGCACACCCGCCGGTGGATGAAGAAGGCCAGAACACGTCCGAGCCCAATCTCGATCTGCTGTCGCAGAAACTCGATCAGGCGCTGGGTAGCACGACGGCGGCCATTCATTGGGATTTTGCGAAGGAAGCGCTGCACGCGGCGAATGGAATTCCCACCGTGGTGGGTTTGCAGGCTGACCTGGATACCGCTCCGAGTGCCGATCCGGCGGCTCCGCCAGCAGGTCCAGTGGCTACCGCGCCTCCGGCAGCGTCGAATGAGGCCCCTGCGGCGCCACCAACCGCCGCGGCGTCAACGCCTCAGCCTTAAAGAGCGTCGCTCGGGCGGGGGTGCCCCTTAGCGAAACCCCTTCCGCAGCGACCGCAAGGTCGCAAACAACTTCAACAGTGTCGTGGCCCGCGACAGAATCGATATTGCTCCCGTGGCAAACGTCATCCACGACAACATTCTCTTCGGCCTGAACAAACTGATGATCCCGGCCGCGGCGGCGAGCCACGCCAGGGGGTGATTGGCGGCCAGTCCTGGCGCTCGCGCGCCCCAGCCCGCAACCTGCGCCGACGGCCGCAACTGCTCCAACCGATACGCTAACTCCGCCCGCTGTTCTTCACAGCGCGTCAGTAGCACCCGGCGACGCGCTTCCAAGTCCGAAGTGCGGCTCATGGCGTCCCCCTGGCACTGTGTTGATCATGCTCGAGTTGCTGTAGCGTGCCGTCGAGGATATTCGGCCGGCTGCGGAACGTGCGCGCCCCGATGGCGCCGCAAATGACGGCGAGCAGCACGAACAAAACGGTGCCGCCCACTAACCCCACCATCCGATGGGTATCCCACAACGCCACCACGATACTCACCAGCCCAAACACCAGCGCCAGCAATCCACACGCGAGCGCAGCCACCGCCCAAAGCAGCATCTGCACGACCCGTATCAGATACAGCTCGACTTCAACCGCGGCCAGGTCGAGCCGCGTCCTGAGTGTGTCGAGCCCCGTAGCGAACAGGCCGCGAAGCGCCCCAACGTGCGGGCCGCTTCCCATGGCGTCGGTATCGGTAGGTGGCGCTCGCTCGTCCACTACTTGTTACGCCCCATGAGAATTCCGACCAACAGCGCGACACCACCGGCAATCGCAAGCGCCTGCCACGGGTTGTCGCGGACGTAACCGTCTACCTGCTTCGCACGGCCCTTGACCACGTCTTCCAGACCGGACATCCGCTCACGAAGCGCCTGGAGCGACTCCTCGGCACGCTCGCGAGCCTCAGAAGCCTTTTCGCCCGCCTGCCCGGCAGTGGCCCGCAACAGCGCCTCGGCATCACTGACCAGCGCGTGCAGATCGTCTGCCAGTTTCCCTGCATCGAAAAATTGATTCATAGCGGCGCTCCTCAGGTGGTTTTAAGTGAGAGTTCGTTGAATTTACGCATATTTTCCCGAAAACCGCGAGGCTCGGGCCTTAGTCGCACCGCCCCTCGTCCTTATGTAGTGGCAAGCGGCGTGCCCGCAAGGCCGGTGCTCCCGTTAGCCCGCCACCGACACCGCACTCCGGACCATCACCAGCTCCTCATCCACAGGAATCACCTGCACCCGGACCCGGCTCCCAGCCGCATGGATAGCGACCTCAGTCCCTCGCGCCGCCCCATTGGCCGCGGCATCCAATTCAATCCCCGCCCACCCCATCCCGGCGAGCGCCCGCTCACGCACCTCCGGCGAGTGTTCCCCAACACCACCCCCGAACACGATCCCGTCGCATCCCCCGAGAACAGCACAAAACGCTCCGATGTACTTGCGCAGCCGATAGCAATACAGCTCAACGGCGAATTGCGACGCGGGCGTCGGATCGGCGAGTAATTCCGAGGGGTTGCCTGCCTTGCCGGAAAGTCCCGCGAGCCCCGACTCATTATTCAACAGCCCGACGAGTTGCTCCGCCGACATCCCGAGCCGCTTCTGCAGATAAGGCAGGATTGACGGGTCCACATCCCCCGACCGCGTCGCCATCACGAGTCCCTCGAGTGGTGAGAACCCCATCGAGTTGTCGACCGGTTGACCATGATCGAGCGCCGTGACCGAGCAACCTCCACCGAGTTGCACCGTGATGAGCCGCCCGCCACCACGCAAAGCTGGGTATAACTCGCACCATCGGCGCCACATGGCCTCATGCGCGAGTCCGTGAAAACCGTAGCGACGCACGCCGTGATCGATCCCGATGCGAGCGGGGAGTGCGTACTCGGCTGCGCGACGAGGTAACCCGCTGAAGAACGCGGTATCGAACACCGCCACTTGCACTACGTCGCGACCGAACTCGGCTCGTGCAGCCTCGATCCACTCCAGCGCCTTGGGATTGTGCAGAGGCGCGAGCTCAGACAATTTCCGAATGTCCTCGACGACGCTGTCATCGATACGCGCCGGAGCGGTGAAACGCGTACCACCGTGAACCACACGATGCGCTACTACATCCGGCGGCGAGCGCAGCTTCCGCAAAAATCCTGCGAGCACCGCGCGCGGCTCGATTTCGCCACCGGAATGGTGTTCACTCTCAATAGGTTTCAGGGTGCGCTGCGCCGCGGTGTCATACACGGCCAGCTTGACGGAAGTGCTGCCGCTGTTGAGGGTGAGGATGATCATGAGGTTGTCGCAATAATTCCGTACAAGACCTGAATGGCGCCTCCCCGGAGAATAGTCCGTCTCAGCAATGATCCGCTGCCGGAATGGTTCCTGCTACACCGGGGGCTCGCGCCGCTTACACCAAGGAATTGCCGATGTCCGCCGAGCTGAAAGCGACCGAAGGTCCCCTGAATGAGACCGAGCTGCAGCGCGTGCATGCCTGGTGGCGGGCGGCGAATTACCTGGGCGTCGGGCAGATCTACCTGCTCGACAATCCGCTGCTCACCGAGCCTCTTACCCTCGAGCACGTCAAGCCACGGCTCCTGGGGCACTGGGGCACCACGCCTGGATTGAATTTCCTCTACGCGCACCTGAACCGGGTCATCATCAAGCGCGATCTGAACATCATTCCCATCATCGGTCCCGGCCACGGCGGGCCCGCCCTGGTGGCCAACACCTGGCTGGAGGGTAGCTACAGTGAGCTTTACCCCGCCGTGTCACGCGACGCGGCCGGCATGCCGCGCCTGTTCAAGCAATTCTCCTTCCCCGGCGGCATTCCGAGCCACTGCGCGCCCGATGTCCCCGGATCGATCAACGAGGGCGGCGAGCTGGGCTATTCGCTCGCGCATGCCTTCGGCGCCGCGTTCGACAATCCGGATCTCATCGTCGCCTGTGTCATCGGTGACGGCGAGGCGGAGACCGGCCCGCTCGCGACCGCCTGGCATTCGAACAAGTTCCTGAACCCCGCCAGCGACGGTACGGTGTTACCGATCCTCCATTTGAATGGTTACAAGATCGCGAACCCCACGATTCTCGCGCGCATCCCACGCAGCGAGCTCGAGAGCCTGCTGACGGGCTACGGCTGGCAGCCGTACTTTGTGGTGGGCGATGAGCCCGCATCGATGCACCAGCAGATGGCAGCGACTCTCGAGCGCGTGCTCGATGAGATCGCGTCGATAAAGGAGCGTGCACGCGGCAGCGACAAGATGTCCCGGCCGCGCTGGCCGATGATTGTTCTGCAGAGCCCGAAGGGCTGGACCGGACCGAAAATTGTCGACGGCATACAAGTGGAGGGCACCTGGCGCGCTCACCAGGTGCCGCTCGCCGGGCTGGCCACAAATCCTGCCCACCTGCGCATGCTGGAAGAGTGGCTGCGCAGTTATCGGCCGGCTGAGTTGTTCGACGCCGGCGGCGCTCCACGGCCGCAGATCCTGGAACTCGCGCCGAAGGGCACGCGTCGCATGGGCTCGAACCCGCATACCAACGGCGGCTTGTTGCTCGCAGATCTCGACCTGCCACCGATTGCCGCTTACGCCGTGAGTGTTCCGCAGCCCGGCCAGAAGATGGCCGAGTCCACCCGCGTTCTCGGGCAATGGCTGCGCGACATTTTCAAGAACACGGCGCAATCCCGTAATTTCCGCCTCTTCGGTCCGGACGAGACCAGCTCGAACCGCCTCGATGCGGTCTATGAAGCAACCGACAAAACCTGGCTCGGACAGGTCATCCCCGGCGATACCAACCTGAAGTCCGACGGCCGCGTGATGGAGGTGCTGTCCGAGCACCAGTGTGAGGGTTGGCTCGAAGGTTACCTGCTGACCGGCCGCCACGGCCTGTTCAATTGCTATGAAGCCTTCATCCACATCGTGGACTCGATGTTCAACCAACACGCGAAATGGCTCGAAGCCACGCGCCACATCCCCTGGCGCCGCGCGATCGGGTCACTCAACATCCTGCTGAGCTCGCATGTCTGGCGCCAGGACCATAACGGCTTCTCGCACCAGGATCCCGGCTTCATCGACGTCGTGGTCAACAAGAAGTCGAGCGTCGTGCGGGTCTATCTCCCGCCGGATGCGAATACCCTGCTGTGCGTGGCCGACAGGTGCTTGCGGAACCGCAATGTCGTCAATGTCATCATTGCCGGCAAGCAGCCTGAGCCGCAGTGGCTCGATCTCGATGCGGCTATCAAACATTGCGCCGCCGGTATCGGCATTTTCGAGTTCGCGAGCAACGACACCGACGGCGATCCCGATATCGTCATGGCTTGTGCGGGCGATGTTCCCACCATGGAGACGCTCGCCGCAGTCAGTATCCTGCGCAAGCAGGTTGCCGAACTCAAGATCCGGGTCGTCAACATCGTCGACCTGATGACGCTGCAGCCCGAAGAAGAGCACCCGCACGGCCTCAAGTCGCGCGAGTTCGACACTTTGTTCACGACCGATAAGCCGGTTCTGTTCGCCTTCCATGGGTATCCCTGGCTCATTCATCGCCTCACCTACCGCCGCCACAACCACGACAATTTCCACGTGAGGGGTTTCAAGGAAGAGGGAACGACCACCACGCCGTTCGATATGGTGGTGCGGAACGATCTCGACCGGTTCCATCTGGTGATGGACGTGATCGACCGGGTGCCCAAGCTCGGCTACCGTGCCGCCCACCTGAGGCAGGCCATGCGCGACAAGCTCACCGAGCACGCTCATTACATCGTCCGCCGGGGCGAAGACATGCCGGAAGTCCGCGACTGGGTATGGCAGGATAGCCGGGACGAGAGTCACAATTCTTGAAGCGACGCGCCTGTACGCGTGAGGATTTTTTGCATGAACGCTAACGCTGACAATCCGCTGCTGAAGCTCAACAAGCTGGGCCAGAGCGTCTGGCAGGATGACATCGGTCGCACCATGCTCGATGACGGCAGCCTCGCGAAAATCATCGAGGCCGATGGTATTGCCGGCGTTACCTCCAACCCGGCCATTTTCGCAGCCTCCATCAACAAGGAACCGATCTACCAACGCGCCATTGCGGAACTCCTGCCGAAGGAAGCTTCCAATATCGCTCTGTACGAGACGCTGACGATCGAAGATCTGCAGCGCGCGGCCGATCTGTTTCGCAAGCTGTATGACACAACTTCCGCTGGTGACGGCTATATCAGCATGGAAGTCTCGCCGCATCTCGCCTACGACACCGCGGGTACGATCGCCGAGGCGAAGCGCCTCTGGGCACGGCTCGGGCGACCGAATGCGATGATCAAGATTCCGGGCACCGAAGCGGGTCTGCCCGCTATTCGCGACACCATCGCCGCGGGGATCAACGTCAACGTCACGCTGCTGTTCTCGCCCGACCGTTATCGCGCCGTGGCGAATGCCTACTTCGATGGCCTCGAAGCGCGTCTCGCCGCCGGCAAGTCGATCGACAAACTCGCCTCCGTCGCGAGCTTCTTTTTGAGCCGCATCGATACGCTCGTCGACAAACAGCTCGATGACCTCACCGCCAAGGGTAAGTCAGAGGCGAAGAATCTGCGGGGTAAGTCCGCCATCGCCAGCGCTTGCCGTGCCTATGAGATCTATGAAGGGCTGGGCGCCTCGTCGCGATGGAAAGCACTCGTCAGCCGTGGCGCAAGACCGCAACGGCTGCTCTGGGCATCGACGTCCGCGAAGGACCCGACATTCAGCCCGGTGAAGTATGTCGAGGAGCTCATCGCGCCCGAGACCGTGAACACCATGCCGCGCGAGACGATCGCCGCCTACCGCACGATGGGCAAGCCCGAGCTGCGCATGCAGGGCGAGATCGCCGGCGCCGGCGCGATCTTCGCGGGGCTGAAGTCTCTGGGAATCAACATGGACGCGGTGGCCGAGCAGCTCGAGAAGGAGGGCGTGAAGAAGTTCATCGAGCCTTTCGACAAGCTGCAGGCGTCGATCGAAGAGCGCCGCATCAAGCTCAAGGCGAGTTAGGAGCGGGCCTCGCTAGGCCACTGACCGCATCTCGTCATCACCCGGCGGCGACCAATTCTGCGACAGCAGAGTGACTCGCCCGCCGGTTCTCACGGCCTCGACGGGCGGTGTCGGTTGCCATCCCACCGAGACCCCATCCGGGATCTCCACGTCGGCGTCGACGATGATGCGGCGCAAGCGGCAATTGGCACCGATCCGCGCGCCAGGTAGCACCACAGCCTCATCGAGCAGCGTTCCCTCGGCAACCCGGACGTTCCCCGCCAATACGCTGTTAGTCACGGTGGCTCCCCTCACCACCACACCGCCAGCCAGGAGCGAGTTGGCTACAAACCCATGCCGCCCCGACGCGTACAGAAGCTTGGCCGGCGGCAGTTGTTCCGGGAGAGTCAGAATAGGCCACGCGGGGTCGTAGAGCTCCATCGGCGGCTCGGGCGTAAGCAACTCCATATGCGCCTGCCAATAGGCGTCCAATGTCCCTACGTCGCGCCAATATCCGGGAGCACCCTCGGCATCGACGAAAGAGTAGGCCGCAACCTGATGATCGCGCACGGCTCGCGGCAAAATGTCGCGACCAAAGTCATGGGCGGAGGAGTCTTCCCCCGCATCACGCCTCAGCTGCTGCTCGAGATAGCTGGTGTTGAAGACATAGACGCCCATCGACGCCAAGACCGTCCGTTGTCCGCTGAGCCCGAGGCTCGACGGCGGCGGCTTCTCAATGAAACTGCAGACCCGCTGACGCTCGTCCACTCCTAACACACCGAACCCCGCCGACTCCTCCACCGGCACGGGCACGCATGCAACCGTGACGTCCGCGCCGCTCGAGGCATGTTGCTCGAGCAACCGGCGGTAATCCATTTTGTAAACATGATCACCCGCGAGCACCAACGTGTAACGACTACGCTGTGCCAACAGCAGATCCAGATTCTGGTGAACCGCGTCCGCGGTGCCGACGTACCACGAATTGTGGAGGCGTTGCTGCGCCGGCCATAGCTCCACGAACTCGCCCAAGGGCCGGGCCAGAAAGCTCCAACCGGCGCTGATGTGATTGATGAGACTTTGCGCCTTGTACTGGGTCAACACGGCGATCCGCCGCACGCCCGAATTGACACAATTCGACAAGGTGAAATCAATGTTGCGGAAACTACCCGCGAAGGGAATGGCGGGCTTGCACTGCCAGCGCGTCAATTCTCCGAGCCGGGTGCCGTTGCCGCCGGCGAGAATGAGTGCGACGGTCTCGCGCGCCAGGTCCGTATCGAATCGATTCTCTGTTCTCATCGCCACCCGCCCTGGATCACTTCGCTCTTGTTTCGCTCATCGCTACAGACTGAGCAAGAAACGTTCCTAACATCACACCCGGTTGATGCGCGCGTGCCACAGGCGGGGAGTGTGATCTAACGTGCTGGCGGCGGCGGAAACTCCCGTGCTTGCCCCACCAGCCAATCCCGCAGTGCGGTGACCTTGGGCAAGGTCATGTAGGGCTCCGGGCATACGAAATAGTAGGCGAAGCGATACGGCAGCACCTGTTTGCTGGCCAACACGAGCCGCCCGGCCTGGAGCTCCCCGGCCGCGAGCGTCCAACGCAGGATGCCGTATCCCAACCCTTCGACGGTCGCACCCAGCAACGCCGCGGAGTCATCGAGGAAGGCGCCTCGCAGCCGCGTCAGGCAATCCACATCGCCCTCGCACCAGCTTTTCCAGTCGATCTCGGTGCCGTGAAGCAGCGGCAATCTGGTGAGATCCTCCGCATCCGGGATCGCTCCATATTTTGCTAAAACCGCCGGTGAGGCGACCGCCACCAGGTACTCGTCGAGAATTTTCTCGCTTCGCAGTCCAGGGTACGTCCCCGCCCCGAGGCGAATCGCCGCGTGAAAATCCGTACGGGCGAAATCCACCATCTCGGACGAGGCGTGGATACGAAAGTCGATGTCCGGATGCCGTGCGTGCAGGTCCGCGAGCCGCGGCGTGAGCCATTTCTGCAGAAAGGACGAGAGTGTCGTGACATTGACCGTCCCGCTCTCCCGCTCCTGCCGGATCTGCTGCAGGGCCGTCTCCAACTCGTCCAGTCCGCGGCGCAGACCGGGCAGCAGTCGCGTCCCCTCGAGAGTGAGCTGCACCCCGCGGCCGTTGCGCAGCAGGAGTGGCGTCTGCAGGTAGTCCTCGAGCGCCTTGATCTGCTGGCTGACGGCCGCCGGCGTCACATGGAGCGCTTCCGCCGCGTCACTGAAGTTCAGACGGGTCGCCACTGCTTCGAACACCCGCAGCGCGTTCAAAGGCAGTCTGTCGTACGCGGAGGTCAAGGGCGGTCACTCTCTGGAAGGTGGTCCATAATGCGTTATCCTCTGGCGCGCGAGGGCACTCCTAATGACTTTAATAACCAAGCCGTCAGGCGTCATCACCATCACCACCGACTTCGGGCACCAGGGTCCGTTCGTCGGAGTCATGAAGGGTCGCATCCTGAGCCGGTTCGGCGAGGCGAAAATCGTCGACCTGACGCACGAAATCGTGGTCCATTGGCCCGCCGAAGCCGGATTCTGGCTGGCGAGGTCTTTCGAGTATTTTCCACCTGGCACGGTACACGTCGCCGTCGTGGACCCGGGGGTGGGCACTTCGCGCGACATCGTGGCCGTCATCGCCCGGGGACATGTTTTCCTCGCGCCCGATAATGGCCTGCTGGCGCCGATCGTGGGCAGACATCCGGATGCCATGGTGGTGCGACTCGGCGCCTCGCAACTGGCGCGCTTCGGTATCAGCCGGCCGAGCGCCACCTTCCACGGCCGCGACATTTTCGCACCGATAGCGGCCGAACTGGCGGCGGGGCGCTGCGCGCCGGAGTCCCTCGGAGAGGCGATGGATGCCAACCAACTGGTTCCTGCTTGGGTGGACGATCCCACCACGGAATCCTCCAGCGTCACCGGCGTCGTCATCACGATCGATCACTTCGGTAACCTCATCAGTAACATCGACGCGACCCTCATCGAGCGCTTCCGACTGCCGCTGGTGCATGCAGGGAACCATGCCTTTCCGCTCCTGCGGACCTATGGCGATACGCGCCCCGGGGAGTACCTGGCGCTGGTGAACTCCTTCGGCGTAGTGGAGATCGCCCGGGCGGAGCAGAGCGCGGCTGAGGGCCTTGGGCTCAGTCGCGGGGCTCCCGTGGTCGTCCGCGATCGTATGGATCAGACCTAAGTCTTAGTCTGGGCCCTGGGTACCGATAAAATCGCGTCCATTTCAGCCCCCCGAGCCCTCGTCAGGCTTGAATCGCGGCCGTCTGTACGGTAAGGGTTGATCCCGGATGAGAATCCGCTATAGTTCGCAGCCTTACCGCACACCCAGAAAGTGTGCGAGTCGTTGAATTACTTCAGGATTTTAACCGCCAGATGTCGGAACGAGACAACGAGAGCTTCGATCTCGACGATGAGTTTTTGAGCGGACCCACCGAGGACGGCACCGATTACGACCGCCTGTTGGACAGGGTAGATAAGCGCGTTCGCAACCAGGGCAAGCGTGGCAAAGCCGCGTGGAGCAAGCTCGAGGAAGTGCTCGCGGATAAAAAGCTCGAAAAGACCCTGCGCGATTTCGACGAAGAGCTCTGACCGCACCCCGGGGCGGCAATAACTCAACTATGAACTCGCCCGCTTTGCGCGGGGCTACGCGCCCACGCGAGGGTGCGCCCCGTCCTGCGCAGCCCGCCTGCGCGGCCCGGGCCTCCTACGGGTCCCGCAAGACGTTCAGCCCATCGACCACAGGAAATCTGAAGTGACCCGCACGGCCTCTGCCTGGATCGTTCTGAAGTTCGGCGGTACCAGTGTTTCTTCCCTGACCAACTGGCGCAACATTGCGAAGGTCGCCAGCGCGCGAGTCGCCGACGGCGCCCGCGTGTTGATCGTTCACTCCGCCGTTACCGGCATCACCGATCGACTCGAACGACTGCTCGACTCCGCGCTCGTCCGAGCCCACGACGATGAGCTGCGTGCTATCGAAGAGCGGCACCACCGGCTCGCCGCCGAGTTGGGCATCTCCATTGGTGATGTCGAGAAACATCTGCAGGAGCTGCGGCAAATTGCCGCCGGTGTCGCGCTCGTTGGTGAAGTGAGCGACCGCACCCGCGCGCGGGTAATGGCTACGGGAGAGCTCATGGCCACCGAGCTCGGCGCCCGATTCCTCCGGACCCAGGGGCTCGATGTAGCCTGGGCCGACGCCCGTACGATGCTTCGTGCGGAGGATCGGCGCAGCGCCACCGCAAAAGCCAGCATCTTATCCGCCACCTGCAATTTCGCGCCCGACACGGAGCTGGAAGAGCGTCTCGGGACACTGGCACCGATTGTCATCACACAGGGCTTCATCGCCAGCGACGACGACGGCAACACCGTACTGTTGGGTCGCGGTGGCTCCGACACTTCGGCCGCGTACCTGGCGGCCAAACTTCGCGCGCAGCGTCTCGAGATCTGGACCGACGTGCCTGGAATGTTCAGCGCGAATCCGCGCTCGACTCCCACCGCGCGCCTGCTGCGAGCCCTGCATTACGACGAAGCGCAGGAGATCGCGACCAGCGGCGCGAAAGTGTTGCACCCCCGCTGCATCCTGCCGGCGCGCCAATACCGCATTCCACTGCATGTCTATGCGACGCAGGCGCCGGAGCTCGAAGGCACGGTGCTGAGTGCCGAGGGCGCCGATGGTGGCGCGCAGGTGAAGGCTGTTTGTACGAAGAAGGGCATCACCCTCATCTCGTTGGAAAGCCCCGGCATGTGGCACCAGGTGGGCTTCCTTTCCGATGCGTTCCAGATCTTCAAAGAGCACGGTATGTCTGTCGACCTCGTGTCGACTTCGGAGACGAATGTCACCGTGTCGCTCGACCCGGCGGCCAACACTCTCGACAACACGCTGCTGAGTGAGTTGGTCACGAGCCTGTCGCGGCTGTGCCGCGTGCAGGTGATCGGCCCGTGCGCCTCGGTGAGCCTCGTCGGTCGCAACATCCGCGCCATCCTGCATCAATTGGGCGGTGCCTTCGAATTCTTCGAAGAGCAGAAAATCTACCTGGTGAGCCAGGCCGCCAACGATCTCAATTTCACCTTCGTCGTGGACGAAAACCAGGGTGATCGCCTGGTCGAGCAGCTGCACGAGTTGCTCATCCGCCCGGTTCCGGGCGACCGGGTGCTCGGTCCCACGTGGGAGCAATTGTTCTCGCAACCGAAGAGCGTCGCCTCGAGAGCGGCGCCGTGGTGGCTGCAGAAGCGGGATGCGCTCATCAGCACCCTCGGCGACCGTGATGCCGCCTTCGTCTACGACCTCGAAGCGGTGCGCAGCGCGGCGCGCGCGCTACGCGGACTGAGTTCCGTGTCCCGGGTTCACTACTCCATGAAAGCGAATCCGCATCCGCAGGTCCTGCAAGCTGTACGGTCGGAAGGCGTTGAATTCGAGTGCGTGTCGCAGGGCGAAGTCGAGCGTGCACTGAAACTTTTCCCGGACATCGACCCGCTGCGAATTCTCTTCACCCCGAACTTTGCGCCACGTTCAGAGTACGTTTGGGCGTTCGAGAAGGGGGTGCGCGTCACTGTCGATAACACTTACGTGTTGTCGGCGTGGCCTGATGTTTTCCGCAAGCGTGAAATATTCGTTCGCATCGATACGGGCGTGGGCCGTGGCCATCACCACCACGTGCGTACCGCTGGCGCTCATTCCAAGTTCGGAGTGCCCGTTACCGAGCTCAAGCAGTTCGTCCGCCATGCGCATGACGTGGGCCTCACGGTCGTGGGATTGCAGGCGCATGTAGGCAGCGGCATTTTTGACGTCACCAGTTGGGAGCAGACCGCGCGCTTGCTGGCTGACATCGCCCAGCACTTCGAGTCTGTCCGGGTGATCGACGTCGGTGGCGGACTCGGAGTCCCCGAGCGCACCGACCAGGTAAGCCTGGATCTGTCGAAGCTCGACACGCTGCTCACCGCCGTGCGCGCCGAGCACCCGAACCTGGAGTTCTGGATCGAGCCCGGTCGCTACCTGGTGGCGAATGCCGCGGTGCTCCTGGCCCGTGTGACCCAGCTCAAGTCAAAAGGCGAGGTCCGCTACGTGGGCGTTGCGACGGGAATGAACTCCCTCATCCGCCCGGCACTCTATGGTTCATATCACGAGATCACGAATCTCACCCGCGTCGACGATCCCGCCACTGAACTGGTGAATGTAGTGGGTCCCATCTGTGAAAGCGCCGACGTGCTCGGGCACGATCGCTTGCTACCCCCGACGCGTGAGGGCGATATCCTGCTCATCGCGAACGCCGGCGCGTATGCTCACGCGATGAGCTCGCACTACAACCTGCGTGATCCGGCCGCGGAGTTATTCATCTAACCGATCATGGCGCGGGCGGGCTGGAAGAAATTTCGCAGACTATTCTGGCTCAGCGCCCTCGGAATCGTAGTGGTTGCGGTGGTCGCCGTAACCTTCTACGTGATGTATCTCGATCGGATCGTCACCAAGCAGTTCGAGGGACGTCGTTGGACACTGCCGGCGCAGGTCTACGCCGCTCCGCTGGAGCTCTACGCCAGCCTCCCCCTGAATGGGTCGGATCTCGAACACGAGTTGCAACGGCTGCAGTACCGGCGCGTCGATAAGCTCGAGCACCCCGGGACCTATCGGCTACAGGGCACGCGCCTGGACATCGCTCTGCGTCCCGCGCGCTTCGCGGACGAAACCCGTCCGGCTTCCATTCTGACTGTTGTATCGGGTGAGAAGGGGATCGAGAGCCTGCGCGACAGCGACGGCAAGGATGTGCCGATCGCGAGACTGGAGCCGCTGTTGATTGGCAGCATCTTCCCCATCCACGGTGAAGATCGCATCGTGGTCACGCCGCAGGAGGTTCCTGCCTTATTGCCGCAGGCCCTGACGACGGTCGAGGACCGGAAGTTTTATACTCATCACGGTGTCGATCCTGTTGGGATCGCGCGGGCAATGTGGGTGAACGTGCGTGCCGGGCAGATGGAGCAGGGCGGTAGCACGCTGACCCAGCAGCTCGTCAAAAGCTACTTCCTCGATTCGCGGCGCACGCTCGGACGCAAGGTGCGCGAGGCCATCATGGCGATGTCCCTCGATGCGAATTTCAGCAAGGCGGACTTGATGAACGCCTACATCAACGAGATTTTCCTCGGCCAGGACGGCGACCGCGCGGTTCATGGGTTTGGCCTGGCGAGCCAGTTCTACTTCGGTAAGCCCTTGTCCGAGCTCGACCTGTCGGAAGTGGCGTTGCTCGTGGCGATTGTACGGGGTCCGACGTATTACGATCCGCGCCGGCATGCCGATCGCGCGCGCTCGAGGCGCGACCTCGTGCTCAAGCTGATGGCGGAGCGCGGTATCGTGAAGGCGGATGACGCCCTTGCGGCGGAGAAGAAGCCGCTCGGTGTCACGTCGCGTGCTACGGGCGGTTACTATCCGGCGTACCTGGATTTCGTCCGGCGCACGCTACGCCGTGACTATCACGACCAGGATCTCACCGAGGCCGGTCTGCGGATCTACACCAGCCTCGAGCCCCGCGCACAGGATCAGGCGGAGCTCGCCCTGGAGCGCGAACTGGCGCGGCTCGATCATCAGAAGAAGTATCCCGACGCGAAGCTCGAAGGTGCGGTAGTCGTGACTTCGCCACAGAGCGGCGAGGTGATCGCGATCGTCGGCAGCCGCAACGTCGGTTACGATGGTTTCAATCGCGCGCTCGATGCAAGACGTGCGATGGGCTCGCTCGTCAAGCCGTTCATCTATCTGACGGCACTCGAAACGGGACGCTACAACGCCGCGACGATAGTGCAGGACGCGCCAGTCGCCATCAAACTCGTGAATGGCACCGTGTGGCGGCCGGAGAATTTCACGAAACAGACCTATGGCCCCGTGCCCCTCGTTCGGGCGCTGGCCGAGTCGTTGAATCAAGCCACCGTTGGCGTTGGAATGGACGTTGGGTTGTCCAAGGTGACCGAGACACTCGTACGGTTCGGAATCGAGCGGCCCCCGGCACAGGTGCCCTCGATGTTGTTGGGCGCGATCGACATTACACCGATGGAAGTCGCGCAGTTGTACAACGGGCTCGCCAATGGCGGTTTCCGCAGCTCTTTGCGAGCTGTGCGGGCTGTCATCAGTGCCGATAGCAAGCCTCTCAAGGCGTTTCCGCTGGAGGTGACCCCGGTCGCTTCCCCTGACGTCGTGTACGAAGTCGATCGCATGATGGAGCAGGTGATGGAGAAGGGGACCGGCCGTGGCGCACGCGCGGTGCTCCCGCCAAATCTCGTCGTCGCCGGCAAGTCAGGCACCTCATCGGATTATCACGACAATTGGTTCGCGGGCTTCTCCGGCAGTCACCTCGCGGTGGTCTGGGTCGGCTACGACGACAATCTGCCTACCGGCTTCACTGGATCTTCGGGTGCGTTGCCGATATGGGCGCGCATGATGGCTGGTCTGGCCACGACGTCCTGGGACGCGCCGATGCCGGAGTCGTTGGCGGAGACGTGGATTGACTACGCGAGTGGGCTGCGCGTCGACAAGGATTGCGCGGATAAGGATGCCGTGCCCATTGCGGTGCCCGTGGGCATTCAGCTGCCGCTGAACCCGGAGTGCCCGGGCAGCAAGACGCCGTCAATTATTGAGCGCGCGGGTGAGTGGATTAGGGATTTGATGCATTGAGAGGGCTGCCGTCGCGATATCATCGCGCCATGCGCTTCCACTCCCTCATGTTGCTGTTAACAGCGGCGAGTCTCCTCTCCGCCTGTTCCCTTTTTCACTCCAGCCAGTCGGAGTCGACTTCGCCCGCGGCATCCACTTCCTCTGCACCGCCCGCCGGTCAGCCCGGTACTGCACAGCCCGAGCCGGGCACACCCACGCCGGCGGTTCCCGAGCCACCCCGACCGCCCCCGAAGCAATTCAAGCTCAGCCCCGCGACTGCCGCACTGGTCGCGCAGGCCCACAAGCAAGAGACAGGCGGCGACTACGCACCCGCCGCCGCCACGCTTGAGCGCGCCTTGCGTATCGAGCCTGAGAATCCTTTGCTCTGGATCGAGCTGGGTCAGATTCGTCTGAGTGAAGGCAATGCGGCGCAGGCGGACAGCATGGGGCATAAGGCTCTCGCCCTCGCCACCGGTGACGCGCAGGCTCAAGCGTCCGCATGGCGGCTCATCGCCGACTCGCTGCGTGCACGGCAGCGTAACCAGGAAGCGGCTGACGCCGATAAGAAGGCGGCCACACTCTCACCAAGGTGAGGTGAGTTCCGTTTCGCGCGCTTAAGGTTTCGGTTTTGCGTGCCGCGCCTGTAACTCCGCGACCACGTGCTCGAGCGACAAGCCGCGATGCTTCAACATCACGAGCAGATGAAAAAGCAGGTCAGCCGATTCGCTGATGACTTTGTCGTCTGACTCGACGACGGCGGCGAGGGCCACTTCGACGCCTTCCTCCCCGATCTTCTGCGCAATACGCCGCAGACCTTGCGAGAAAAGCCGCGCCGTATAGCTCTCCTCAGGAGAGTCTGCCGCGCGTTTGGCGATGACCGTCTCGAGCGTCGCCAGAAACGTCAGACGCTCGGCCGTAGTGATCTGCTCGCTTCCAAAACACGTCGTCGTTCCAACGTGACAAACCGGTCCGTGGGGCCACGCGGTGACGAGTAGGGTGTCACGGTCACAGTCCGTCCGGATCGCCTCGAGCTCGAGAAAATGGCCTGATGTTTCGCCTTTCTCCCACAGCTGCTGTCTGCTGCGGCTGAAGAACACGACGTGACGTCGAGCGAAAGTCTCGCGCAGGGACTCGCGATTCATATAGCCGAGCATCAGAACGGCACCTGTGCCGGCATGTTGGATCACCGCCGGCAGCAGACCATCGCTTTTAGCGAAGTCGAGTGAGTCGATATCGGAAGGTTGCACGGCGCCCCCAGCCGAGGCGCCCTGAGCCGAGGCACCCCCAGCCACAGCACCGCCAACCACCGCACTGCCAGTCGCGTCACCACCCTTGGCGGCGCCAGTTTCGCCTTGGCTCATGGCCTCACCTCGATCCCATCTGCCCGCAAATCGCGTTTGAGGTCGCGGATGGCAATTGCGCCCGAATGGAACACGCTGGCTGCCAGCGCCGCATCGACTCCCGCGTCCTTGAACACAGCGGCGAAGTGTTCCACCGCTCCCGCGCCACCCGAAGCAACCAGCGGCACGTGACAAATTTCCCGCACCGCTCGCAGTTGCTCGACGTCATAACCGCGCCGAACCCCGTCGCTGCCCATGCAGTTGAGGACAATTTCACCACCGCCGCGATCCTGCACCTCTCGTACCCACGCAAGGACGTCGCGCCCAGACTCGCGTGTCCGGTTAGGATCCCCCGTGAACTGGTATGCCCGGTAACCCTGGTCAGTCATCTGACTGTCGATCCCAACAACCACACACTGCGACCCGAAGCGCGCGCTCAATGCGTCGATGAGATCGGGATTCGCCAATGCCGGTGAATTGACGGAGACCTTCTCGGCTCCCGCATTCAAGATCTCTTCGGCATCGTGCACAGACCGAATACCTCCGGCGACACAAAACGGGATGTCCAACACCCGTGCGACGCGCCGCACCCAGTCACGGTCGACGGAACGTCCCTCAGGACTCGCCGTGATGTCGTAGAACACGAGCTCGTCCGCTCCTTCGTCGCGATAACGCGCCGCGAGCTCCATGATGTCGCCCACGACGCGGTGATCGCGAAAGCGAACGCCTTTTACTACCTGGCCTTCGCGGACGTCGAGGCAGGGGATGATGCGTCGGGCAAGAATGGTCGCAACTCCTCAGGGGTAATCCGTTCTTCCAACAATGCTTTGCCGCTCACTGCACCGGCCACGCCAATCTCGGCAAGGGCGGCGAGGTCGGCTGCGTCGCGTACACCGCCGGACGCCTGCCAGGCCAAGCGAGGAAAGCGGGAGAGGGCGGTTCGATACAGGTTCAGGTTAGGCCCGGTCATCGCGCCGTCCCGCTCGATGTCGGTGCACAGGACGTGCTTGACCATGCCCGGTGGGAATCGGCTGATCGCTTCCCACAAGCTCACGGCCGTCCCGTCTTTCCAACCGTGTGTCCGGACTCGAGGCTCACCGCCCGAGTCAATGCGAATATCCAGCGCCAGGCAGATGCGCTCCGCGCCAAATCGCGCGAACCAGCCCGCGACTTCATCCGGGCGCTCCACGGCCGCGCTGCCGACCACGACCCTCTCAACACCATTGCGAAGCAGGTCGTCAATCACGGCGGCCGAACGGACTCCACCACCCACTTGCAGTTTCACGGCTTTCTGGGATGCCAACGCGACGATGACCGAACGATTGGCGAGCACACCGTCCTTCGCACCGTCGAGGTCCACTACATGCAACCAGGAGGCCCCGAAGTCTCGATATCTCAACAGCAACTCATGAGGCTCGTGGTCGTAGCGCGTTTCGGCGCCGAAGTCTCCTTGGAAAAGTCGCACGCAGCGCCCGTTGCGTAAGTCGATCGCGGGAATCAACAGCATCAGTCAAGCCTCAAAAAGTTCGCCAGTACTCGCGCGCCAGTCCCGGCCGAACGCTCCGGATGGAATTGGGCGCCCCAGAAGTTCCCTTTCCGGACCATTGCGGATACCGGAATGCCATAGTCGGCGGTCGCCAAGGTAATCGCGGAGACCGGCACGGCATAGCTGTGCACAAAATAAACGTACTCATCCGTCTCGATCCCCTCGAGGATCGGATCGTCGCGTAAGGAGGCGAGCTGATTCCAACCCATGTGCGGCACCGGCAACCCGGGTGCCGGTTGCAGGCGACGCACGGTCGACGGAAGAATTCCGAGACAGTCGGTCGAGCCTTCCTCCGAGTGTTCGAAGAGGAGTTGCATACCCAGGCAGATTCCCAACACCGGCTGTTTGAGGGTTGGAAGCAGGGCCGCCACACCGGAGTTACGCAGGCGTTGCATAGCATTCGCCGCCGCCCCGACACCGGGAAGGATGACACGCGCAGCGGACGTGATCTCACTCGCACTAGTGGTTACATGCGTCCGCGCGCCAAGTCTTTCGAACGCGAATTGCAGCGAAGCCAGGTTCGCGCCACCACTATCGATGATCACAGTGTCCGCGGAGCTCACTAGAGAACGCCCTTCGTGCTCGGCAATTCCTCACTCTCGCGCCGAAACGCCTGACGGAAGGCACGACCCACGCTCTTAAAGCACCCCTCGATCATGTGGTGCGCGTTCTCTCCGGTAACGCTGACGTGGATTGCTGCGCCAAGCGACTCGGCGAGCGAGCGGAAGAAATGCGGTACGAGCTCTGTCGGTAAGCCGCCGACGGATTCCCGCGAAAAACGCCCGGAAAACTGCGAAAAGGCCCGCCCCGACAAATCAATCGCTACCTGCGCCTGCGCTTCGTCCATGGGGAGGAGAAAACCGTAGCGGGCGATGCCCACTTTCGAGCCCAGGGCACGGCGCAAGGCCTCACCGAGCGCAAGCCCGCAATCCTCGACAGTATGATGCTCGTCGATCTGCAGATCGCCCTTGCAGGTGAGCTGCATTGCGAATCCGCCGTGTTTGGCGAGTTGCTCCAGCATGTGGTCGAAGAAACCGATGCCCGTCGTGATTTGAAGGGGCGCGGTGGCATCGAGATCCACTGACACCTCGATGTTCGTTTCCTTCGTGCGCCGTTCAACACGCGCGCGACGCGCTGTCAGAGTTCGAACGATCTCCGGCCACGTCTCTTCGGCCGTCCCTTGCGCTCGTATTCGAATGCCACGCACGCCGAGGTTCGTCGCGAACTCCAGGTCGGTGTCACGATCGCCGATAACCGCGCTCGACGCGAGATCCACCGCGCCGTCGCGCATGAATTGCTCGACCAGGCCTGTCTTAGGCTTGCGGCAGGCGCAGTTGTCGGCCTTGAAATGCGGGCACACAAAGACCTGGTCGAATTCGATGCCCTGGGAGCGAAACGCCTCCAGGATGAATTCGTGGGGTTTGTCGAAGGCGGGCCGCGGCAGGGAAGCTGTTCCAAGGCCATCCTGGTTGGTGACCATCACGAACCGGTAGCCTCGGCGCTTCAGGTCATTCAGAGCGGCGAATACACCCGGCAGGAACCGAATCTTCTCCAGGCTGTCGACCTGCTCGTCGGGCGGCTCTTCCACCAGCGTTCCGTCCCGATCGATGAATAAAGTGGCGACGGGCGCGCTCATTGCCACGCCTCGAGGAGCCGGTTGTTTTGTGTGACGGACCCCACCGTGATACGTAACGCCTGCCCAAGACCCGGATAACCCCGGGCGTCGCGTACCAACAGACGCGTATCGCGAGCGAGTTGCAACGCGGCCCCTGCATCATCGAATTGCGTGAGTATGAAATTCGCGTCGCTGGGCCAGACCCGCGTGACTCGTTTCAACCTGGGAAGAGCTTCCATGAGGCGCGTGCGCTCGCTATGAATGACATCGATGTTGACTTGGGATTCAGCGAGCTCCACCGGCGCGAGCTGCCGCATGACGGCCTCAAGGGTCAACTGCGCAATCGCGTAGGGTGGGATCACTTTACGCAGCAGGGAGATCACTTCCGGATCGGCGATCAGCGTCCCACAGCGCGCTCCGGCGAGCCCGTGAGCTTTGGAGAGCGTTCGCAGAATGGCGAGATGCGGAAGCCGGGGTAAGTGCCGTGCCAGGCTCGCGCTTGCCGAAAACTCCAGGTAGGCCTCATCCACCACGACGACCGCACGTCCCGCGAGCCTGCCCGCAAGGCGCACAATGGCTTGCTCGTCCAACAAGTTGCCCGTGGGATTATTGGGTGAGCACAGAAACACCAATTTCACTTCCGGGGTGCACCGTTCGAGCACCGCGCGCTCGTCGAGCGCAAAACCGGTGTCGGCCCGCAGCGGAACCGTTATGACTTCGGCGCCCTGGAT
>JAQGOE010000167.1 GCA_028293725.1 Gammaproteobacteria bacterium
GATGCACGGATGCCTGGAGCAAGGGCAACTCGAACATGGCGTGCGCCAGGAAAGCTCCCAGGCAGCAGCCGGTGATTTGAACGATCACATAGGCGACTGTTTGTCGCAGAGTCAGCTTTCCGCGCAATGCCTCAACGAGCGACACCGCTGGATTGAAGTGCGCGCCGCTGATGGGACCCAGGAGCGCGATCAGAGTTGCAAGCACAGCGACCGTGGCCGCGGTATTCGCAAGTAGCGCCACCGCCAGATTGCCACCCGCGAGTCGGTCAGCCATGACTCCGGACCCGATCACAGTCGCCGCTAACAGCATCGACCCCAAGCCCTCGGCAACGAGCGCCCGGCTCAACACGTTAGACGGACTCAGGAGCGGAACTGCTTTTCCCGATGGCCTGCAGCTTCGCCTGCAGCGTCATACCATCGAGCGAGTCGATCGGCAGACTCGTGAAGAGTTTGATTCGAGCCTCGAGCTCTTTGAGTGCCTTGCGGAAGGCAAACGCCTTATCGGCAGCAGTGCCTTCGACCGCCGCGGGGTCCGCGATACCCCAGTGCGCCGTCAGCGGCTTTCCCGGCCAGACGGGGCAGACCTCGCCGGCGGCGTTGTCGCACACGGTAAAGATAAAATCGATTGGCGGCGCCCCCGGCGCCGCGAACTCATCCCAACTCTTGCTACGAAAACCCTCGGCCGGCAGATTCATGCGCTCGAGGAGTTCGAGCGCCAGCGGATGCACCTGGCCTTTCGGGAAGCTTCCCGCACTGAAGGCGTGAAACTTGCCCTGGCCCCAGTGATTCAAGAGCGACTCGGCAAGGATGCTCCGCGCCGAGTTGCCCGTGCAGAGAAACAGAACGTTATAGATCTTGTTCACGGTCATTTTTCGCAGCAAGCCGCCGCCGACGGAGTTCTCTGAGCCGGAACGCAGCATTGTGCCGCGGTACTCTCGACAGGCACGATCGACGCGCCGTGGTTGAACACAGCCGTATCCTCGCCATAAACCGGAATGCTGCCGAGGGTATGGAAGGTCTCCCACGCGATTCCCGTGGGGTCAGTAACCCAATACTTGTCTGATTTGGCGTAGCAACACGGTTGCTCGCTTTCCTCGAGCATCTGCTCGTCTGCCGCTTCAAGCTGCGCACGCATGCCACGCAACTCCTCATCGGTGTCGACCTGGAAGCCCAGGTGATTGACGCCCACCGGTTGCCGGTGCGTGGAGATTGCGAAGTTGACCCGCGGATCCTCGAGCATCCATTTCGCATAGTCAGTCTTTGTCACTGCGGGCTCTACGCCAAACAGGGTCTGATAAAACCGGATCGAGGCGGCGAGATCCTTCACGCTGACATGTACATGGAGTCGTTTCATAAATTACCCGGTGGTTTTAAGGGACTTCAACAGGTATATCGACCGGACGTTCTTCGATGCTCGTCCACCGATCATGAGCGGCTCAGACACGGTGAGGCTCTACGCGACTTTGGCCGCGCGTTTGACGGCCTTCGCAGGCTCGGCAGGCGCGCAGTTCGAAGAGCATTCGGCGCTGCTGTTGCCGCAACAGTTCTCGGTCAAGTAGCCAACCAGCCCGTTCATCACGGCAAAATCCGCAGAGTAAATGAGCTGGCGGCTCTCGCGGCGCTGCGCAATCAGCCCGGCGCGCTGCAGATTCTGAAGGTGGAACGTGAGTGAGGAGGGCACAAGGCCTACACGCTCGCCGATCGCGCCGGCCGGCAGCCCTTCGGGGCCGCGTTGGACTAGCAATCGATAAATCGCGAGCCGGTGCTCGTGTGCAAGGGCACCCAATGCCCCGATAACGGCAGGCGTCTTCATGTACTTACGATATTACGTGTATCATCGTACTGTCAAGCCGAGCCGGCGGCGACGGCGTCGATAACCGCCGGAAACGCCCCATCATCTGCCCGGTGACGTAGCGTCCGTATAGTTCCGGACAGCATCGAGTACGCGCGTCGAGTAATCGAGCGCAGCACCAGCGTTGATTGCAACTGCGACACCCAGCGCCTCTGCGATCTCTTCTTCCGTCGCGCCGTGGCGGAGTGCCGCCTCGGTGTGGACCGTTATGCAGCCGTCGCAACGCAGGGTGACTGCGACCGCGAGTGACATCAGCTCCCGGACTTTGGGTCCCAGCAGATTCCTTTTGCTTCCGGCCGAACTGAGTTCCATATACCCCTTGACCGTGTCGGGACTCAGCTGTCCCACCTGCTTCACGCCGGCTGCGAGCTGTTTACGATAGTCATTCCAATCGAGCATCATGTTAGTGTCCCTCTGTTGTGGGCGTCGCCCGTGAACCCTGGGTCTGTTGTCTCACGCACTAAGTCCGTCATACCTGACCTCCGTCATCATGCCGGTCTGCATATGGTAGAGATTGTGGCAGTGGAATGCCCACCGACCCGGATTGTCGGCGTCGAAGGCGATACGAACCCGTCCGCCTCTGGGCATGACCAGCACGGTATCGCGCATGGCGCCCTGGATAGGGCGGCCTTCGATCGCGATGACCTGGAACGAGTGGCCGTGCAGATGGATCGGATGCGCCATCATCGTGTGGTTGACCAACTCAAACTCCACGCGCTGCCCTTGCTTCACCATGAGCGGCGTGATGTGCGGCCAGAGCTCGCCGTCGATGGACCAGGAATAGGGCTTCATGCTGCCGCCGAGTGAGATCGTGCGAGCGAGATCCGGGGGGCGTGCCCGCAGTGGCTCCGCCGCGGCGAGTCGCGTCTCCAGCGAAAGGTCGACCGGTGGCGCGGTCTTGCCCTGATCCGCGACGCGCTGGACGGGCGAGCCAGATGTAGCGAGGATGATTCCGGTCCGGCGTGGCGAGCCTTCGAGCTGCGCAATGACTGGAAAGGCTCCAGTCCTGGGGAGATCGATCAATAGGTCCAGGCGCTGTGCCATCGCCATCGGGAAGCGTTGGCCGGCTACGGGCCGGACGGAATGGCCGTCAACTGCGACGACATTTCCGGTGAGTGCGCCGAGGTCGATCCAGAATTGGCTTGAGGATGCGCCGTTGATGATCCGCAGGCGGACTCGTCCGCTGCGCTCGACGCGCACAACGTCAGGATCGGTGAGAGTTCGATCGTTGGCGAGGAACGCGTCGAAGTCAACGTCATTGAGGTCCATTCGCGGGGGAGTCGTTCCGGGCATCTGCATGACTGGCGCGTCACGTCCCTCCATGTTCATCATGCCCATGTTCATCGTGCCGGTCATGGCAACGTTTCGGGCACTTCCGGCATCGCCGGAACCGACGTCAGTCCGTTCCACGAGTGGGCGAGCCCCGCCTGCATTCGTGTTGGTGAGGTTGGCGAGCACCTCCTCGGGGCTCCGGAAGGTGAAATCGTGCAACATTAGAACGATTTCCTGTCGATTCTCGCGTTGCGTTGTTTCGTCCGCGACGATCAGGGGCGCGGTCATCAGCACTTGCTCCTGCATGCCATAGTGCGAATGCATCCAGTACGTTCCTGGAACGGGAATGTAGTTGTAGGGTTGTATCGCCCCGTTTGCAATGAGGGGTGTCTCGGGCCATGGGAATCCGTCCTGCGTCCACGGCGGCAGTTGGCCGTGCCAGTGGACAAGCGTCGGCTTGCCGCTTTGATTCGCGAGATCGACACGGAACCGCTCACCTGCGCGGAGCCGGACTCCCGGGCGCCCATCCGGTCCGATGAGGCTGTAGACTCGCGCTGCGCGACCATTCACCTCCAGCGTTCGCGTTCCGGCGGTCAAACGCTTTACGGCTTCCGATGCGACGCTCATTGAGGCGGGAAGTGTGGAGAGAATCCCGGTGGCGAGGGCGGCCCCGAGAAAGGCGCGACGGGAGAACGGAGTTATCGTGGAGCCCTCGGCGGCCATGCTATGCCGGCGGCCTTCGCTATCGAATATAGTCATAGTGTCCTCCAGGAGTCATTCGGCTGGGCCCAATATGAGCCGCGCGCGGCCATTCGCTAATGGCCGCGCGGCTCGATCCGGTGGCCGAGCAGATCAATTTCGAGGGGCCGTATCTATGAATCCCGAGCGGTTGGTCGACACCTTGAGCAGCGTGGCGCCGCTACTTCGAGTGAAGCCGGAGTTGCAGCAGTTGTGTCGGTTTGGCGCGCAATGGGCTGCCGAGCACGTAGCAGAAACGGACCGGTGGGCGCCATTTCACCTGGTCACGCGAGGCGGTTGCATCCTCCAGCTGAGAGGTCGGGATCGAACGATCACGCTCGCGGCCGGGGACATAGTCGTTCTGCCGCATGGTACGCCGCATGTCGTGCGCGGCTCGTCGACTCCACGCGATGCGCGTGGGCCGTTCGGCATTCACTCAAAGTCCTTTGGCCCAGTAGAACTCAAGACCAACACCGAGACTCGGGCGCAGACTGAGCTGGTTTGCGGCCGGCTCCGCTTCGATCTCGCGCACCCCAATCTCGTTCTCGCGGCGCTGCCCGATGCCATCGTGGTCGCGGCGGCCGGTAACAAAGCCGACGCAGCCCGGCTGCGAATGTTGATGTCCGCGATTCAGGAGGAGATCGAAGCCAATCTGGACGGTGCCGCGGCGATTGCCACCGACCTGGCGAGCGCCCTCTTCGTCATGGTCGTGCGAATCCACCTCCAGCGTGAGAGAGCCAACAGGGGACTGTTGGCTCTGCTGGCGCATCGACAGCTCGGCGGGGCAGTGCGGGCTATGTTGAAGGAGCCCGCCCGGAACTGGAGCCTGAACGAGCTCGCAACCCGTGCCAACGCGTCGCGGGCGAGTTTCGTGCGAATGTTCAAGGGGGTGGCGCAACGGGCTCCGCTGGAGTTCCTCACCGAGCTCAGACTCGAGCTCGCCAGGCAGAAGCTCAATACGACGGACCTGGCGTTGGCAGACGTCGCTGCTGAGGCCGGTTACCAGTCGGAAAGCTCCTTCAGCCGCGCGTTCAAGCGCCGCTTCGGCCGCCCGCCCGGAGCGCTACGTACGGGGCAGACCTGAGACCAGCTTTGGACGGTTGACATCGAGGGGACGCGTGCTGGCGAGTCCTGATTCGCCGGAGTTCCGTGAGGCTGAGGCGCGGGCACGCGGGACATAGTTGACTCTGGACCCGAGTCCCGGGTTTACGCTGTCGACGTCAATTCGAGGGACTACCTATGCAAGCGTTGGGGATCGGCCAGTTGGCCAAAAGAGGCGGCGTCGGCATCGACACGGTGCGCTATTACGAGCGAAACGGGCTGCTGTCACCGCGGACTAGGCTGGCATCCGGATAGCGCCGCTATGGGGAACTCGAGTTGGCGCGGCTGCGCTTCATCCGCCGCGCGCAAGCGCTGGGTTTTACCTTAAAAGAAGTGAAGGAATTGCTCGCCCTCTCGGCACAGCGGGACGTGGGACGCGTCAAGCGCTCGGCCCAGGCCAAGCTGGTGGATGTCGAGAGGCGGATCGCAGCACTTGAACGCGTGCGGGATGGGCTCGCCACCCTCATCGAAGCCTGTCCGGGTCACGGTCGGGCGGCTGACTGCCCAATCTTGCGAGCTCTCACCGAGGAGGTCGAGACGTGAAGCACAACGATCAAACTGCGCCGCACTCGCAACTGTCGGCGTCACACAGTAAGAACTCTGGCAAGCAGTGCGCGGCAAATCGCGTAGCATCAGCCAGCGCTTGGCGAAAGTAAGGTGTGTTTGGCAGATGATTACCCTCACAGTCAACGGGACCCCGCAGAGCATCGATGCTGATGGCGACACGCCCTTGCTCTGGGCATTGCGGGACCATCTACTCCTCACCGGTACCAAATTTGGCTGTGGCATGGCGCTCTGCGGCGCCTGTACCGTGCACGTCGATGGGGTCGCCGTTCGCGCGTGTGTACTTCCGTTACAGGCGGTACAAGGAAAAAGCATCACTACCATTGAGGGCCTGTCGAAGGACAGGAGCCATGTTGTGCAGCGGGCGTGGATGGAGATCGACGTGCCGCAATGTGGCTACTGCCAGTCAGGACAGATCATGTCCGCGGCGGCGCTGTTAGCGTCCAATCCGGCACCGAGCGATGCAGACATCGATGCGGCGCTCTCCGGAAATATCTGCCGGTGCGGCACGTATGTGCGTATCCGAAAGGCTGTCCATAGGGCAGCTGAGTTCGCGCGCCAGGAGAAGTCAAAATGAGCGCGCTGAGGCCCGATCCCCCGCAGACCTTGAATTTCGGGCGGCGCCTATTTCTGCAACAAACGGCTGCGGCAGCCGGCGGTCTCGTACTCGCCTTCGCGCTGCCTGGAGGGGGAGGGTCTCGCGCCTCGGAACAAGCGCGTGGTGGCCAGATGAATGCCTGGCTCCGGATCGGCGCCGATGATTCCATCACCATGGTAGTGGATCGCTCCGAGATGGGGCAGGGCGTTTACACCGCGTTGCCGATGCTGTTGGCCGAGGAGCTGGAGGTCGACCTGTCGAGGGTCAAGGTCGTCGCGGCTCCAGTCGGCGACCCGTACGTCAACGTGCTCAATGGAGGACAGGTCACCGGAACCAGCAACAGCGTGCAGGACGCTTGGGAGAAGCTGCGCAAGGCCGGTGCGCAAGCGCGGATGATGTTGATCGCGGCTGCGGCACAGAGGTGGCACGTCAAGCCATCTGACTGTCAGGCGCACGATGGCCGAGTTAGCAGCGCTCAGGGTAAGACGGCTTCGTACGGCGAACTCGCGGAAGCGGCTTCGAAGTTGCCGGTGCCGAAGGATGTACCGCTCAAGGATGCGTCGCAATTCCGATTGATCGGCAAGCCGCTCCCGAGGCTCGATACCGCGAGCAAGGTCGACGGCAGCGCCGAGTTTGGTCTGGATGTGCAGCTTCCCGGCATGTTGTATGCGGTCGTTGCTCTGTGTCCCACTTTGGGAGGGAAGGTTATATCGGTCGAGTCGTCCGCCGCCCAAAGTATGCCGGGCGTGCGCGGCGTGCTGACGACTGCCAGTGGAGTCGTTGTTGTTGCGGACCACTTCTGGCAGGCCCGCAAGGCGCGCGATGTCGTACGGATCGACTGGGATCAGGGTCCTAATGTGGAGCTCGACAACGCGAAGATCTGGTCGGTGATCGACAAGGCTGCATCCAGTGGACCCGGCGCCTCGGCGCTTGGCAGGGAGGAGGTCTCCGCCGCCCTCAAGAATGGCAACGCACCGGAGGCGCTCAAGAAGGCGGCGAAGCGGCTCTCGGCCGTGTATGAGTTGCCGATGCTGGCGCATGCGGCCATGGAGCCGTTGAACTGCACGGCCGATGTCAAAGCGGATCGATGCGACATTTATGTCGGCACCCAGGTCCAGCAAATGGCGCAAGCGGCCGCGGCCGACGCCGCGGGACTGAAGCCTGACCAGGTCAACGTCCATACGACCCTGCTCGGCGGTGGGTTCGGTCGCCGGCTGGAGGTGGACTTCATCCCGGCTGCGGTGGCGGCTTCCAAAGCACTCGGCGCGCCAGTGAAGTTGATCTGGACGCGCGAGGACGATATGACCCACGACTATTTCCGGCCGCCCGTGCGCGCAGCCGTCAGCGCCGGACTGGATGAGAGGGGTCAGCTGCTCGCCTGGGCATTGCATGTCACCAGTCCTTCCATCACTGCACGATTCGATCCGACCAACAAGAATCCCTTTGATTCTGTGATCGAGTATGTGCAGAACTTTCCTTACGCTGTACCCAACTTCGATCTGCGTTATACGCGTCGCGAGATTGGTATCGACGTGGGCTATCTGCGCTCGGTCAGCCACGGACCGAATTGCTTCGCCGTGGAGAGTTCGATCGATGAGCTGGCGCAGGCGGCATCCGTGAACCCTCTGGATTTTCGTCTGGCGCTGCTCGCCGGAAAGCCACGGCACACCCAGGTTCTCAAGTTGGTTGCTGAGCGATCCGGTTGGGGGAAGGCGCCCAAGGGCCGCTACCAGGGTCTCGCTTTCATGGAAGGTTACACCTCGCACATCGCCCAGGTCGCGGAGGTGTCGGTAGAGAGTGGCCGACTAAAGGTCCACAAGGTCACGTGTGTGATCGACTGCGGGCAAATCGTGAACCCGCGTATCGTGACATCTCAGCTCGAGAGCGGCATCATCTTTGGCCTGTCGGCCGCGCTTTGGGGTGACGTCACACTCAAGAACGGGCGCGCGCAACAACAGAATTTTCATGAGTACCGGGTGTTGCGCTTGCATGAGACGCCGGAGATCGAGATCTACCTCGTGCCGAGCAATGCCGCGCCCGGTGGCATTGGGGAGACTGGCGTGCCGCCCGTCGCGCCCGCGGTATGCAATGCAATCTTTGCGGCGACCGGCAAGCGGTTGAGATCGCTGCCGATCAGCGCCCATGACCTGGCGTGAGTCTTATCGCGTCAGCATCTCGACGGCGCGCCGTTGCCAATTCTGCGCCAGTCCCGGCATGTCCCGCATCCGTTCCAATTCGGCCCTGGTCGCTTTGCCCCGGGAGATGAGTTCGACGAGACGTGAAAAGGGAAAAGTTGGATTGAGACGGTCGAGTAGCTCCACTCGATCTCCGGGGTTGATGACGCCAGGCTCCAGAATGCGGTAGTACCAACCGGCACGCCCGTTGCGAATCATAGCCTTGGGCATATGTTTATCATTGAAGCGCAAGGCAAGCTTGAAGCAGGGCTGCCGCGGCTGGCACACCTGCATTCGCGTGCTGCCGATGCCGTGGATGTCACCAACACACAGGTCGCTTTCCGACAGGCCGTCAATGGCCAGATTCTCACCGAACCCACCGGGTACGAGCAGCAGACTATGCTGAGGATACTCGCGATTCCATGCGGCGTAGTGCGATGCTGCATATCCGTAGACCGCCTTCTCCGGTCCTCCATGGACGCTCGGATCTGCCTGTTCGTCGCCCAGGATGCCTGACAGTGTCACCCTGACTGGGCCGACCACGGCGTGCTTCACGAATCCACTCGGCACGTTCTCACTGCCCAGCGGAGCGATCTTTCCCACGTGAATTGATGCAATTCGCGGGTCGTTCACCTGTTTTCCCACACTGAGTCGTCCGAAAACCAGCGCTACGCTGAGTCTACAATGTCGAACGCTCGGATTGCAGCTCACACGAGCTAGCTACGCGCCAATAGTCCCGCGAACGTATCCACCTCGGTCATCATTGCCTCGCCGACGAATTTCATCGTCTCCATCGATCGCTTACCCGCCTCCGCGTGGCCGGACCCGCATGCGTCGCTCAAGACGATAGGAATAAATCCCAGGTCAGTCGCATGCCGAATGGTCGGCTCGATGCCAATCTCAACGGCGATCCCGCAAATCGCCACGCCGGTTATTCCGCAGTCTCTCAATGCAAATGCCAGGGGCGTCCCTTCAAAGGCGGACATGGACAGCTTGTCGAGCACCAAGTCGTCCGCGGTGGGAAGCAGCTCGGGGACGATCGCGGTGCCGGGCGCGTCTCGCAGAAACCAGGGTTTCACCGCCGATGGATCCGAGGTTTTCTGCCACGACATCGCGCTCCGATATTGCGTTGAGCCCATCCAAGCTTTGGGACACGATAAATGGCGGGTGAACACCACCCTCATCCCAAAACGGCGCGCAGCGGACAAAGCGACGCCACAGCGCTCGACAATGCGGTCTCCGCCATCAATCTGGCTGCGAATACCGACCTGCATGTCATATATGAGGAGGGCAGTGGACTTGCGGTCGCACAGATCTGCGAGCTCGACGGGGACTGGCAGATCGTTTGCGTACTTCATGGCTCGGCTCTCCGGGGGATGATGGAACTCACACCACGCATCGTCCGATCGAAGGGTTCGCCGACGTCGACCGTCGGGTCAAACAGGAACTCGAGCGGCAGGGGGGAGCCGAGCGCGATAAACTGCCATTCTATGAGCCCCGCTTTGGTCAGTGGAAAGTCTTCGATGTAGCGCTTCGCCTCATCGACGTCGGCACACTCGAAGACGATTACGACTCCGCCCACATCGGCTCGGGCGTAGTTTTCGCGGACCACTCCGGCCTTCCAGAGGCGCCAGACATTCGCCACTTCGTCGCGAAGGTAGGGCTTCAGGTCGTCGAGCGTTATGCCTGCTTTAAAGTTGTCGTAAGCAATGATCTTCACAATGAGGCTCCGGATGGCGCAGCTGTTCAGCTTCCAACAGGATGCGAGACGGTTCAACGAACCAAACGGTGCGTAAGCGGGAAACCTCAGGCATTCGGATCGTTGGCATCCGGATAGAACAACTGTTCGCCGTCGATTTTGTAGTGGGCGATGTCCGCTTGCCCCGCTGGCGAAATCAGGTAGTCGATGAACTGCTGGCCCAGGTCCTTCTTTGCGCTGGGATGCTTCTCGGGATTCACCAACATTACTCCGTATTGATTGAACATCCGGTTATCGCCTTGAACCGCAATTTCCAGGTTGCCCCTGTTCTCGAAGTGAATCCAGGTGGCGCGATCAGAAAGCACATAGGCATCGATCGCACTGGCGGCATTGAGAGCGGCTCCCATTCCCTGGCCGATGGCTTTGTACCACGGCCCCCGTTCCTTATCGATATTGACGCCGGAGTCTTTCCAGAGATCGAGCTCTGCCATATGCGTGCCTGAATTATCGCCGCGTGAGACGAAAGGGAATTTGTTAGCCGCGATGATTTGCAGCGCGCGGATGATATTTCCCATCCCGGCGACGCCCGCCGGATCGCTCTTGGGCCCGATCAGTACGAAATCGTTGTACATGACCGGGTAGCGTTTCAAACTTTCGCCCTCGGCAATGAATTTCAATTCCGCCGGTTTCGCGTGCACAAAGACTACGTCAGCGTCGCCACGCCGGCCGGTGTCCAGGGCCTGGCCCGTGCCCTGGGCGATGACTTTTACAGTGATGCCGGTCTTCTGCTTCACAATGGGGAGCAGGTAATCAAACAGCCCGGAGTCTTGAGTTGAGGTTGTCGAGGCGACCACGATCGACTTATCGGCTTCTGCCGCCTGCGACGCAGTTACGAATGCTATAGCGCTGAGTGCAATGGCGAGAATGATTGCACGACGAGTGTTCTGCAGCTTTCTCATCAGGTTCATGAGTTTCTCAGCCCTTTTTAGACCAACAGCTCGCCGGCAATAAATCTTCTGGCATCGTCGGTCATCGGATTTGAAAGGATCTTCTCCGCCGGCCCAGCCTCGATAACGCGGCCACGGTGCAGTAGCACGATCTCGCCGGCGAGGCGCTTCGCCTCCCCAAGATCGTGTGTGGCCATTACCACCTTGACTCCCCCTGCGCTCACGTTACGCACGATGTCCTCGATAGCCTTGGTCGCGGCTGGATCCAGGCTCGCTGTAGGCTCGTCAAGAAACAAGACAGCAGGATTGCGCGCAAGGGCCCGGGCGAGGGCAAGTCGCTGCTGCTCGCCGCCCGAGAGCCGTCGCGCCGGCCGCCGCTCGAGACCACTGAGACCAACCAACGACAGTAGTTCGGCAACTCGGCGATCGTGTTCAATGCGTGGCACACCGGCCACCTCAAGGCCGTAGCGGATGTTGTCCGCCGTGCTCCTCCGAAGCATCACGGGTCGCTGGAAGACGATGGCACGCTGCGTTGGAGGCGATTGCTCAAGAGCTCCCCAGGTAATCGTTCCGCCCGAGACTGGAATCAGCCCCATCGCGGCACGCAGAAGCGTCGTCTTTCCGGAACCGTTCGGACCGATCACCACGGTAGGAAGGCCAGGGCCGATCGTGATGGAGATTCGATCCAAGACCTTTACTGCTCCCGAGTTAATTTGGACCTCGGAGAATACGATCGGTAAGTCCGCGGTGGGCAGGCGCGCACTCATCCGGCGATGCGCTCGCCAGCGCGCCGCATGCTCCAGGCTAGAATATTTATCAGGACGATGATGAAGATGAGGATGAGTCCGAGGCCCATCGCCAGCGGCAAATTGCCTTTCGAGGTTTCCAACGCGATTGTGGTCGTCATCGTGCGCGTGAAGCCCTCGATATTCCCGCCGACCATGATTATCGCGCCCACCTCCGCGGCCGCCCTCCCAAATCCCGCAAGCAGAGCTGTCACGAGAGAAAATCGAGCATCCCAGAGGAGTGTCGAAATCCGACGCAACGGACGGACGTTCATCGCGGCGAGTTCGTCGCGGTACTCGACCCAGAGATCTTCAATCGTTTGGCGGGCAAGTGCGGAGACGATGGGAATCACCAGGATAGTTTGTGCGATCACCATCGCCGTCGGCGTAAAGAGCAAGCCCCACGCTCCTAGGGGCCCGGACCGTGATAGTGCTAGATATATCGCCAACCCAACCACGACCGGCGGCAGACCCATGAGCGCATTGAGTGTCACAATCACCGCTTCTCGGCCGCGAAATCGAGTCAGTGCAATTATGGCACCCAATGGCAGTCCTATCAGTGCGGCTAACAACGTCGCGCTTAGGCTGATCAGCAATGATAGCTCCACGATCGCAAGTAGCGTTGGATCGGCAGAGAGTATGAGCTGCAGAGCGGAAGGGTCGTTCGGCATCGTTGGCTACAACGGTCTCACTTCTGCTCCACACTGAACTGAGTCTGCCACGTTGCACGCGCACTCATCGTCGGTAACTCCGTTCAAATTATAAGTGCGCTCATTATAAGCACACACACACACACATACACTCCGGCTTCAACTGCATGCGCTCGGCGACGAGCGCGCCGTAAAGACCGGACGCAACGACCTGAGGCTCTCCCTGCGGTGTGAGCTTCCACCCGAAGTCGCCAAATCGGCGACATAAGTCACCGGACGGGTTATTCTGGAACCCACAAAGAGAAGAGGTGGGTTCTGTCGGATGCGGCGCGCCCTGAACACCCTGGTTGGACGGCTGGCGATCCTGCAGCTGCTCATCTACGCACTGCTCCTGCCGGTGCTGTTCTATGGGCTGGACTCGGTGGCCCGGACGAACGCGCTCAACACCTTCACTCGGCACGCTCGTGCCTACACGAGTTCGCTCGCAAAGGCGCTCGAGCTGGGCGACGTTCTCGAGTCGCCTAGCCGAACGGTTGTCTTTCTTGATGGCAGCGTAGAGGGAGGCGGATGTGTCTACGCTGCTTTAGATCTCAATGGACGGCTGTTCGGTAGCTCCGTGACCGAGATACCGGCGTGGGTTCAGAGTCGCGGCGACGATGTCGAATTTGCGAAGTCGCCGGATGGTACCTACGCCGTAGCCGTCCCGATTCGGCGTGTCGGTGCGGCTGGCACGCTGTATCTGGGCTTTGACAAGCGGCCGACGCTCGAACAACTCAGTGCCGCTCGCAACCAGATCATTGAGGCGCTGGTCGCATACGCAATGGCCTCTGTTTTCGTGGCGGTGCTGTTGGCCCGACTCGTTTCCCGGCCGTTGACGCAGTTGCAGACGGCATCCCGCCAGGTCGCGCGCGGAAACTCGATCGCGCATTTGGGCACCGATAGCAAGATGGTCGAGATTGTGGAACTCTCCAGAGACCTCGAGCTCATGCGCAGCGAACTCGTGGGCACCGCCGAGCAACTCCGCACAGAAATGCAGAAGCGTCAGATCGAACAGGCCGAGCGCGCGAGGTTGGAAAACCACCTGCGGCATGAGCAACGTCTCGCCACGATTGGCACCTTCGCGGGCGGACTTGCGCACGAGTTCAACAATATCCTGGTCCCGATGATCCTCTATACCGAGGAGGCGCTGGATGAGATCGATGCCGACCACCGTGCGCGACCCAACCTCGATCGGGTACTGAAGGCGGCGACGCGCGCCAGCAGCGTCATCTCGAAATTGCTGGCATTCAGTCGACCCATGGCCGAGCGCCCTCCCGAGCCAGTGGACCTCGCCGTCGTGGTCCGTGAAGCACTCGATCTATCCCAGGCGCTGATCCCTCCGAACGTAGAGTTGAAGCAGGAAATCGCTCCTGCGGCCGAACGGGTGTTGGGAGACGCGACGCTTTTGAATCAAGTCGTCCTTAATTTGTGCTCCAATGCTGTCCAGGCCATGCGTGACAGGGGTGGTACGTTGACCGTAGCCGTACTGGCGCGGGACAGGTCCACCGCTGACACACTGCCGGGTACCACACCCCGGGTGCTCGAACTGCGTGTCAAGGATACCGGCCATGGTATGAACCCGCAGACCCAAGGGCGTGTTTTCGAGCCTTTTTTCACGACTCGGGAGGTAGGCGAGGGGTCCGGTCTTGGCCTGTCAATCGTGCATGGCATTGTGGCCAGCATGGGCGGAACGATTTCGGTCGCCAGCACACTGGGGATGGGTACCGAGTTTGTTGTCGAGTTACCTGCCGTTGTAGGGTAGACGCCAGCCCGGTAGCGACAAACGGGCTGCGTGTATCGGAGGTGCGATGCCATCAGTGCTTGTAATCGATGATGAAGCCGACGTCCGCGATTCCATCGGACAGGTACTGGGTCGCGCCGGATTCGAGGTCATGACGGCGGACAACGGCCTCTCCGGTATCCAGGGCTTCTTCAGTCGCCCCGCCGATGTGGTGATCGTGGACGTCATCATGCCCCGGAGCAACGGCATCGAGGTGATCACGAAGATTAGATCGAGCTACCCCGGTGCGCGGATCATCGCCATCACGGGCGGGGGTAATTTCGGACCCTTTGGATACAAACCTGGAACGCTCGTCACCGACGCCTACCTCGCTTCTGCAACTCAATCGGGCGCGGACGCTGTGATGACGAAGCCATTTCATCGCAAGGAGTTGATTGCGTTGGTGCGCAGCCTGGTTAAGAACTGACCTCGAGAATCAACGCTGCAAACGCGCGACGGCTGCTCGTTGCGCCAGAAGTTCCGGCATGGGCAACGGTACGAGACCTTCATCGGGAAGATAACCGTGCGCGCCGGCCGCGCAGAAACTCAGGAACTCCGCGGCATAGTCTGCGAGTCCGGTGGTCGTCTTCAGATGCGCCTCTTTCACATAGATGAAAAGTGGCCGGGATAGCGGATAGGTTCCCAACGGGATCGTGGCTCGGGAAGGGGCAATTCCGTTGACCGTCTCGGCGTGAATCCGGTTTTGAAATTGCTCGAGGTACGAGTAAGTCAGAATGCCGGTCGCGCCGGGGTTGCTTGCAAGCTTGCCAAGAATCAACTCCACGTTGTCAACATCCGTCCACCGGCCATCCTTGCGGACCGCCGCGCAGGTCGTTTGCTGTCCTTCAGAGTGTACCGACAGCTTCGCCAAAGCGGCTTTGCAGCTGGGCTCCATGACGAGCTCGACGAAGGCATCGCGTGTGCCGTGGCCGTTGGCAGGGCCAATGAGTTGAATGGGTCGAGCGGGCAGGGCCGGGTCGATGTCCTGCCAATTACGGTAGGGATTGGCAATCAGGCGACCTTCGATGGGCACGAATTCTGCGGCCGCACGCCACAGTTGATCGAGTGTGACGTTGAAAGTTGCCACCTTCAGGGCGTTCGCCAGGATGAGGCTGTCGTAGCCGATCCGAATCTCGGCGATCTCTCGCACCCCATTCTGGACACAGGACGCTCTTTCCGCGTCCGAGATGGGCCGAGACGCGTTGCTCACGTCAGGCGTCTCGGGGCTGGCCCCCGCACAGAACAGTCTGAATCCTTCCGAAGTACTCGTCGAGCGGACCACTGGTGTGGGAAACGGTCCGGACTTGGCAAAATGCTCGGCGACGATAGCGCTGAACGGATACACGGTTGAGGAGCCCACCACCGTAATTTCGCCGCGAGCACCACCCTCGGACGGCGTCGAAGCGATGCACATGATCACAAGCAAAAATAAGCGCACTTCGCGTGCTGTTGTGACGCGCTTAACTCGCGTGCCCCATTCTGCTTCTTCATCCGAGGGCACCGCAGGCTCCCGTTTCTTCATGATCTTCACCGATAGAATCTCATCCCATGGGATCTTGGAGCAACTGCGTACGTGACGGCCCCGCATTCGCAGCGGACGGTTGGTTCCCCTGCAATATAGCGCTTCCAGGCACAATCGCGTGCCAATCCGGCGCTCAGCGTGGTATTCGTTCCAATGGACGTGTCTCGATTCCAGGCGTTCGGTGTCAGTTGACAGATCGAGCCCACAACGAGCCTGGAATTCCGGAGGGTTCGGGGACTTCGGCAGTCCAGGCCAACCGCTTCGGCCGCATGGAGTGGGCTGGCGCCTTCGGCGACCTGGGCACGCTGATTCCGTTTGTGGTTGCGTACATCGCGGTACTCAAAATGGACCCCTTCGGAGTCTTGTTTTCCTTTGGCGCGGCGATGGTCATTTGCGGTGTGTATTTCAAGACACCTTTCCCGGTGCAGCCGATGAAGGCCATCGGGGCGGTCGCGGCGACGCAGGCCGCGCAAACCGCGACGATCACGCAGGGCACCGTTTATGGCGCCGATATTGCGACCGGGGTGATATGGCTTGTTCTGGGACTGACGGGAGCGGCCAAGCACATCTCGAGACTTGTTCCTAGACCTGTAGTCATCGGTATTGTTCTGGGGCTCGGCATAGGCTTCATGCTCGAAGGCATTCGATGGATGAGCGGCGGGTGGCTCATTGCGGGGGTTGGACTGCTAGGAACCGTGCTCCTGCTTTCCAACAAAGCGATCCCGGCGATGTTTCTACTGCTCATCTTCGGCGCAGTGTGCGGGGCGTACCGGAACCCTGAAATCCTGAGCGTCCTGTCTGCAGTCAGGATTGAATTTCACCTCCCGAGCATGGCCCTTACTACGATTACCTGGCATGACCTGCTCATTGGCACGGCGTTCCTCGCGCTACCACAACTACCCTTGACCCTCGGCAACGCGGTCATCGCCATCCGCGAAGAGAATAACCGGCTCTTCCCGGATCGATCCGTGACCGAGAACGCCATCGCGACATCGACGGGCCTCATGAACGTGGGTAGCGCCGTTTTTGGCGGCGTCCCCATGTGCCACGGAGCGGGCGGTATGGCCGGGCATGTGGCGTTCGGCGCGCGCACGGGAGGCGCGCCAATAATCTTAGGTGTGATTCTTTTGTGTCTGGCGTTTTTCTTCTCCGCTTCCATCCAAACGATCTTTGGCTTGATTGCCCAGCCTGTACTGGGCGTGATCCTGTTTCTAACGGGGGCGCAGCTTGCTCTGGGTTCTTGCGATTTCAGCAAGAACAAGGGCGAGCGATTTATTACCCTTGCGACCGCCGCCTTTGCCTTGTGGAATGTCGGGCTCGCCTTTGTTATCGGGATTTTGCTGCATCAGATCGAACGACGCGGCTGGCTGCGGCTTTAAGGTCGGGTGGAGCATCGCGGCGCGACGAGTTCCCCGGTTCCCAAACACACCGCCCGGCAAGCGTAAGCCTCACCATTTCCCTTAAGGCAACGTCAACGCCAGAGTTGGCTTCGGAGCAAATCAAACCCGATCGTTATCATTCTTTAACATCCGGTGTCACCGCCAGCCGACTACACTGGCACGATGATCCGCTCCATCCTGCTTCGCCTGGTGATGCCGCTTCTGTTGGCATCGATCGTGGTCGCCTACTTCATCGTCCCGCACGTGGACCAGATGCTGGCGGAATGGGTTCGGGGCGACGTGGAGCTTAGCGGCAGCCTGATCGCCAGCTCGCTGGAGGACCGACTGAGCACACTCGTTGCACGAGGCGACATCCCCGGCATGCGCCGGTATCTTTCCCGGGTCGCTGCCGATAAGCACCTCGCGGCCATACTCGTCTGCGGCCCCGGCGGAGCTCCTTTGTATCAAACCGCATCGGTGGCTCCGCAGATCTCGTGTGCCTTGTCCGCGGCTCCGCAAGCCGGAGAGAGTCAGATCCTGCACCTTCCATCCGGGACGTTCCATGTCGCGGGCTTCCTCGTGGAGCGAGAAGGGAAGCCGGTATTCAAACTCTTCGTCGTTCACGACCTCGGATTCGCCACGTCGCGGCAGACCCAGGCGCGCCGGTATCTCCTGGCCTTGAGCGCCATCGCCGTCATCGTCTTCGGACTGCTGATGGTATTGATTGCATG
Source organism: Gammaproteobacteria bacterium (assembly GCA_028293725.1). The sequence goes on from JAQGOE010000167.1 coordinate 17,832, forward strand.
GTCCTTCCTGAAACGGTGGGCCGCTGTACTGATCGGCGATATCCGCAGCAGGCGCTTCCTGGACGACGCGCATTCCTCCGCGCTATCGATGCCGGTGTTGTCCCAGGTCCGACAGGTACTGCGCGAGATCGAGGAAAGCCAGCGGCTGGAGATCGAATACCGGGAGAACTGGACGGCGCAGGCCCTACACCAGGTGGTGCGGGAGCAGTTGAAGGCGCCGCAGATGATCGTTGTCTCGAACCGTCAGCCGTACATCCACAATGTTGGCGGCGATGGACGCCCCCAAATTCACGTGCCCGCGAGCGGAATGGTGACAGCGCTCGAGCCGATTGTCCGCGCTTGCGCGGGGACTTGGATTGCACACGGCAGTGGTGATGCCGATCGCCAGGTAGTGGATATTCACGACCGCATTCGGGTCCCTCCGGGTGACCCGTCCTACGTTCTGCGGCGCGTTTGGTTATCTCGAGAGGAAGAGGAGGGTTACTACTACGGCTTCTCCAACGAAGGCCTGTGGCCGTTGTGTCATCTCGCCTACGTTCGTCCCGCCTTTCGGGAATCGGACTGGGAGACCTATCGGGCCGTCAACCAGAAATTCGCGGCCGTCGTCGCACGCGAGTCGCGTGAGGATAACCCTGTCGTTCTCATACAGGACTATCACTTCGCACTCTTGCCACGCATGATTCGCGCCATCAAGAGCAACGCGACCATCGTGCTCTTCTGGCATATTCCGTGGCCAAATCCCGAGACTTTCGGCGTCTGCCCTTGGAAGGAGGAAATGCTGCAGCACCTGCTGAGTGCCGACATCCTGGGCTTCCACACGCGATATCACTGCCAAAACTTTCTCGCGACGGTCGACCGGTTCGTGGAGTGCCAGATCGATCATGAGCACATGACTGTCACGTTGCGTGGCCATGTGTGTCACGTGGCGCCTTATCCAATCTCGATCGAGTGGCCGCCGAGGCAGATGGAGCACGCACAGCCCGTCAACATAGCGCGGGCCGATGTCAGGCGGCGACACGGTATCGGACCGGAGGTCGCCATCGGCCTCGGTGTGGAGCGCTGGGACTTTACGAAAGGTATCGTGGAGCGTTTCCTAGCGGTCGACGACATGTTGGAGCGTCATCCGCAGTGGCGCGAGCGGTTCACTTTACTCCAGGTGGCGGCCCCCTCGCGGAGCAAGCTACCGGCCTACCAGGCGCTGCAGGAGCAGACCATCCGGGAGTTCGAGCGGATCAATGAGAAATACCGGACAGGGGCCTGGCAACCGATCGTGCTCATAGACCAGCAGCAGAGTCCTGACCAGGTCTGGGAATTGTACCGCGCGGCGGATCTTTGCATTGTGAACAGCCTGCACGATGGCATGAACCTCGTCGCGAAGGAGTTCGCCGCCTCGCGGGATGATGAGGACGGCGTGCTGATCCTGAGTACGTTTGCGGGAGCCTCCCGTGAGCTGCTCGAAGCGTTGTTGGTAAATCCCTTCGACGTATCCGAGACCGCGCAGGCGATCCTCACTGGGCTCGGGATGCCGCGAGAGGAGCGACGCGAGAGAATGCAGCTCATGCGACGCACGGTGAAGGAAAACAACGTCTACCGATGGGCGGGCCGGATGCTGATGGACGCAGCCCGGGTTCGCCAGCGTCAGAGCCTGGCCCGTCGGGAGGCACCATCGCTTCGACGCCTGGTCTCGTAAGGCCGGTCGAGCCCTGCTGAGTAGGAAACAGCGCTGGCTGGAATCCGTGACGTCGCGCGCCTCCTGCCGTGTACAGACAAATCACCTCAGCCGCCGAAGTGATAGCTGAACTCCAACCAGCCCTCGCGCCCGTACGGTGAGTAGTAGCCCACGGGATAGTAAGGCCAGCCGGCACTGGGGTCCTGTTTTACGGTGTCGAACAGGTTGTGGATGATCAACCCTACTGTGGCGTACCCGAACCGATATTGAGCGCTCCAGTTCACAATCGTGGTGGGGGTCAGATAGGCCGTCTGCGCCTGGTTGATAATGCTGCCGTAGCGATCCGCCTCGACGGTCGATGACACGTTGTGCAGCGACCAGGTGAGGGTCGTGGTCAGTTTGTTCGGGAAGTCCGAATCGCCGTTGGGATTATCGAACGAGCTGACGAGATCGAGCGGTGTGCCACCGGCAAATTGCTGGTAGTAATGGCTCATGACCCGGGTGAAATTCGCCGTCCACGCGAAGTCTCCGACCCAACCGCCGTGCCATTTGAATCGGGCGCCGATGTCCAACCCGTCGGTGCGCTCGAACGAGGCATTGATCGGGTTGATCAGAATATTCACGATGGCATTCGGGTTCAGAACGGCGTTCGCCGGGTTGCGCTGCACTCGGCCCAGTGCGTCGACGCAGTCAGGGGAGCTGGGGTTCAGCGTGCCGAGGCGGCAGGCGGCTTCGGTGCGCAGCAGTTGGTCCGCATCCAACAGGGTTACTTCGTCATCGATGCGGATATTCCAGTAGTCGACGGAAAGTTCGACATTCTCCAGCGGAGTGAGCACCACACCGGCATCAAAGGAGCGTCCGTTCTCGAACCCGAGGTTGCGGCTGCCGCTCTGGACGAAATTCGCTCCTGGGGAAAGATTGGCATACGGGCAGCTCGCCAGCGGGCCGCCTGCCAGGCCACAACGATAGTAATCGGTCGTCGCAGCGTAGTAACCCAGCACCTTCGACTGGTAGATGTAATTCATATCCGGCGCGCGGAAGCTGGTGGCGTAACTCGCATGCAGCCGCACCTGGTCCACCGGGCGATATTCGAGGCTGGCGTTCCAGGTGGGTTTCCCTTCACTGCGTCCCGAGAATGAATACTCGTCGTAGCGGGCGGCGAGCTTGGCATCCAACCCCGTGAGCAGGGGCACCTTGAACTCCGCCGCCGCCGCGTAACGGGAGCGGGATCCGCTCGCTTCGTTGGATGCCGCGGTGTTGAAGAATACGCCCTGGCTGATTGCCGGGTCGGGACGGTTGGTAAAACCCTGGCTGCCCCATTCCAGCACCGTGGCAGTACCTACTGGACCTGCCGGTAATTGCGCCAGCTCGCCGTTGGCGCTCAGACTGACGGTATTCAGCCACGAGGCGTTCCTGGCGGTGGAGTGGCCGAACAGCGTGTTGAATTGGGTGCCGCTGAGGGGCTGATTGAAACGGGTGGGATCGGGCGCGTAGATGGGCACGCCGCTGCTATCGACGCCGAGTTGCGGTCCGAGGAAGTAGCTGTTGATGCTTGCCAGCAGATGCGGCTGCTCGTCACGACTGGTGTAAACGGAGCCGCTATAAGCCGCTGCGTACTTCCACTTGCTGGAGCCAATGTCGCCGCGAACGCCGGCGGTTGTGATCGCGGAGAATTCGTTCCAGTATCGATTGTAGTTATCGACACCGCCGATCTCCTCCGGCGCGAAGCGGCGGGTCCACTCCTCGTAGTCTCCGGTATTTTGATTCAGGAAGTACCCCGCGCCGCCCTGGTCCGAAATCCACGTCGGTCCCCGGGTACTGTTCCAGATATGGTTCCAGCCGAGGAGCATGTCGCCAAACAGTTGAGTGTGTTCGTTGAGCTCGTATTTGATCTTGCCGTAAGCGTTCTCACTCTGGTTGCCCGTCTGCGTCGTCCAGTAGGTTGGACGCGCTTTGCCGCTGCCACAGTAGGAGCCGCTACCGGTGTCATAGGGCGCGACACTATTCGAGAAAATCCGCGTGAACGACCCGCAACCGTTGGCGGGATCGCCGTCGGGGAGATTAATATAGTTGCCGGTGGTGAGATCCTGCCGGCCCCAGACGACGAGGGGCGTCTCGCCGGCGAGCGTGTTTGAGCTCATGAAGTCCCGGTTCTCACTCCAGATCGGCTCCATCCGGCTGACCTCGACGGCAAACGTGGCCGTCAATTTGTCGAAAGTGTGGCCTCCGACCAGCTGCAGCCGGCTATTGCCGCCGCCGCCGTGCTGGGTCATTCCGGCTTTGACGTTCACATCGAGTCCCTGTGCATGGTCCTTCAGAATGACGTTGACGACGCCGGCGACGGCGTCCGACCCGTAGATCGCCGAGGCACCGCCTTGGAGAATCTCGATGCGATCGATTGCCGCGGACGGGATGTTGGCCAGGTTCACGAAATTAACCGAGCCGTCGTAAGCGACCGGGTAGTCCGCCACTCGCTGGCCATCGATCAGGATGAGGGTGTGGTTGGGACCGAGTCCCCGTAGGCTGATGGTATTGGCCGCCGGTGTGAACGTATTGCCGAAGTCAGCGCCCTGGGTGAAACCGGTGTTCTGGGGCAGGGTGTTCAAGGCATCGAAAACATTCTTGAATCCCCGATCCTCGAGATCCTGGCTCGTGATGATGGTGACGTCCGCCGGCGCTTGGCCGCCGACGTTGGGAATACGCGATCCGGTTACGACAACTTCCGCAGCCGCCGTGTCGCTGTCGGAAGGCTTCAGCGGAAGTTCCTGGGCATGCGGCGTGGTGGTGAGTGAAAGAGACAACAGCGCCAAGTAGCTCGCGACGCGATCCTTCCTGTTTTTCAATTTTCAATCCTTTAATTCGCTCAGCTCGCGCAAGCTAGCCGGGACGCCCGCGCAAGTCGAATAGCCGTTGGCGATCTTGGAATTTCTCCAAGTTATGTAACCACTATCTCACCGGGGCAGCGGGCGCGGGCGGGAGCGAGGCCTATGGGCATATGGACCAAAGTTGTAAGACCTTTGGGTGGCGACATCGACCGTCTAACTCACCCGCGCGCAAACGGCGAGCGGATATCCGCTAAGAACTTCCGCGTGCGCGCGTGTTGCGGATGATCGAAGAACTCTTCCGGCCCGGCGCGCTCCAAAATAACGCCGCGATCCATGAATAGAATCCGGTCCGCGACCTCCCGCGCGAACCCCATCTCGTGCGTGACGCAAACCAGGGTCATCCCCTGGTGCGCGAGGCTGCGGATCACGAGCAGCACTTCACCGACCATCTCGGGATCGAGCGAGCTGGTCGGCTCGTCGAACAGCATCAGCGGTGGTTCCATGACGAGAGCGCGCGCGATAGCGACGCGTTGCTGTTGACCGCCCGAGAGCTGAGCGGGGAATGCCCGCGCCTTGTCTGCAACTCCCACGCGATCCAACACCGCGAGAGCCCGGTCCCGGGCTTCGGCAGGCGGCATACCCCGCACGTGGATTGGCGCCAAAGTACAGTTATCCAGAACCGTGAGATGCGGGAAGAGGTTGAACTGCTGGAAGACGAAGCCGATTCCCGAGCGGAACCGGTCCAGATCGATACCCGGACCGTGGATGTCGCGCTCGTCGACGAGGATCTGCCCCGAGTCGATCTCTTCGAGCCGGTTGATCGTGCGGATGAGCGTGGACTTCCCCGATCCGGAGGGTCCGCAGACCACGACGACCTCGCCGCGTGCGATCGTTTCCGTGACATCGATCAGTGCGTGGTACTTGCCGTAGTACTTGTTGACATTACGGAATTCGATCATGCGACGGGCACCCGGCCTTCGAATTGCCGCCGTGCGAGTTGCTTCTCCAACGCGTAGGCGAGGCGCGAAAGGCCGAAACAAAGCAGGAAGAACGTGAGCCCCAGTGTGCCGTAGACCGCAAGCGGGTGGATCACAACCTGGCTGTTGATCTGCGAAGCGATGAACGACACCTCCTGGAGGCCGATGATGTAACCCAGCGAGGTTTCCTTCAGAGTCGTCACGAACTGATTCACCAGGGAGGGCAACATGTTTCGCAATGCCTGCGGGAGAATGATCCATCGCAGCGTCTGAGCGTATCGCAGGCCCGACGCACGGGCGGCTTCGGTCTGCCCGCGCGGTATGCCCTGGATTCCGGCTCTAACCACTTCCGCCAGGTAAGCGCCGTTGAAAATAACCAGCGCGGTCAACATCGTCGCGAACTGCCCGGTTTTCTGGCCTGTCAATGCGGGTAGAAAAAAGTACGCCCAGAAGACAACCATGAGCAGCGGAGTGCCGCGCACGGTATAGACGATCGCGGTAATGGGCCAACGCAGTAGCCGGTACCCGCTAATCCGCGCGAGGGCGAAGAGCACACCCAGTGGCAAGGCGAGGAGCAGGGCGGTGAGACCCAGTATCACGGTCAACGCCAGCCCGCCCAGTGGGCCCTGCGGAAACTGGCCAATCAGAAAGTAGAGCCCATAGGTTCGCGCCAGGTCCATCATGACGCGCGCATCGGAAATCGATGTTGCAACCACCCCGCTAGGGCGGTGATCGCCAGCGATACGCTCACGTAGGCGATCGTCGTCACGCCAAAGGTCTCGACGCCTCGGAAGCTGGCTGTTTCGACCCGCTGCGCCTGGTACATGAGCTCCGCCGTGCCGATGACCGTGGCGATACTGGTGTTCTTCCAGAGATTCAGCGCTTGGGAAATCAGGGGAGGGACGACGATGCGGAACGCTTGCGGTAACACGATGCGCCGCATGCTCGTGAGAAAGCCGAAGCCGAGCGCACGCGCGGCCTCGAGTTGTGTAGCTGGAACCGTGCGAATGCCGCTGCGTATGTCCTCGGCCATGTAGGATGAAGTGTAGAGGGTGAGTGCGATGACTGCGCACACGGCCTCTGCATCGTGCTCGTAAAGCCAGTTCCTGGCCGTGTCGGGCAGCAACTCCGGCATCGCGAAGTACCAGAGCAACAAGTGCACGAGCAACGGCACGTTGCGAATGCTCTCGACAAACACGGCGCCCACCCAACGTAATGCCGTGACGGATGACAGACGGCACAGCGCCGTCGCCGTAGCAATCGGCAGTGACAGGATCCAAGTGATTGCGGTGAGCCGCAGTGACAGCAGGAAGCCGGTGACGAGCCAGTCGCGAAATTCACCCGTCGTGACGACGGCGAAATCGAATTGTGCCACTGTTGTGGACGGCCTTGAGGCTAGGGCGGCATCAATTGACGATACGGTCGGATTCGATCTTGAAAGTCCGGGTTGGATACTGCAGTCGGGTGCCGGGCCCAAACCATTTGAAAAACAGCTTCTCGGCCTCGCCGGAAGCCTCCAAGTCGCGCAGAGCCGTATCGACTACGGCTTTCATCGCCGGCTCGTCCTTGCGAAGTCCGATTGCCACCGCCTCGGTGCTGATACTCTGCGGCAGGATCACGTAGTCTTTCTGCGCCGGCCCCAGCTTGGAGTACGCATCGTACAGCGACACCTCATCGTTGACGAAGGCCGTGGCCTTGTGCTGCTGGAGAGCGACCAGGGCCTGGGGCGCCGTCTCGAAGGTCACGACATCGACCGTCGGCACGGCTTTGCGAATGTTGGGCTCCTGGGTACCTCCCTTTACGGTCACGACCTTTTTGTGGGCGAGCTGCGCCAATGTCGTGATGCCGCCGTCACGCCTCACCATGACCTTCTGACCCGTCACGAAGGTTGTTAACGAAAATGCGATGACTGCTTCGCGCTCCCGCGTGTGTGTCAGGGTCGCGGAGAGAATGTCCACGCGACCCTGTTGCAACTCCGGAATCCGCGCGGCCACTGCGACTTGCTTGATGCTCGCGGTCACTCCGATCTTCCGGGCCACCGCGCGACAAAGGTCGACCTCGTAGCCAATGATGGTGCGCGTCTGCGGATCGACGAAGCTCATCGGCTCATCGGTGGCCAGCACGCCGCACACGAGCTCACCCTTGTGTTTGATATCCGCGAGTTGGTCCGCGTATACCGGGTGAGTTGCCACGGCCAACGCGGCGAGGCAGAGCATCCCGACCTGAAACCTTAATCGCATGAAACCGAACTCCATTGCCCAGTATGATCGGTGACCGTCGCGAGCGTAGCACGACCACAGCTCGCCGAAGGCGTCACGAATTCGTATCCGACCGGCATCAGCCGTCGGGCCCGGGCGCCGCGGGGTGTGCGTGATAACCTTCCGGTATCTGCCGCACCAGGAAGTCGCACACCATGTCGACGAGCCCAGCGACGCACGCATTACCCGTCATAGACATCGCCTCTGCGAGCCGAAGTGACGCCGATTTCGGCCGCATCGCCGCCGACCTGGACCGTGCCTGCGCCGAGTTCGGCTTTTTTTACGTCACCGGTCATGGGATCGATCCTGGGTTAGCCGTCGCCCTGGAGCAGTTGGCACACCAGTTTTTCGCCCTGCCCGTCGAGGAAAAGCTCGAGATCGCGATGACGCGAGGGGGCCGTGCCTGGCGCGGATATTTCCCGCTCGGCGGTGAGCTCACCTCCGGCCGTCCCGATCGGAAGGAAGGCATCTACTTCGGCACGGAGCTGGGACCGGACGACCCCCGGGTTAAAGCCGACTTACCCTTGCACGGGATGAATCTGTATCCGGCCCTGCCTGAATTCCGCGAGTTGCTACTGACCTACCTCGAGACGGTCACCGCTTTGGGACAGCGGCTGTTGGCCGCCATCGCGCACGGCCTCGGCCTGCCACGCGGCTACTTTGTCGAGCGCTATACCCGCGACCCGACGGTACTCTTTCGGATCTTCAACTACCCACCGGCCCTTACCCCTGGAGATCTCGGCGTGGGGGCGCACACCGACTATGGGCTGCTGACACTGCTGCGGCAGGATGAGGTCGGCGGCCTCGAAGTCTGGCATCGCGACGGTTGGTTGTCGGCGCCCCCCGTGCCCGATTCCTTCGTCTGCAACGTCGGCGACATGTTGGAGCGGTTGACGGCGGGGCGGTACGTATCGGCCTTGCACCGTGTACGCAATGACACCTTGCAAAACAGAATCTCCATGCCCTTATTCCTCGACCCGGGCTTCGACGCGATGTTGGAACCCATTGTCGCGGTGTCCACACCCGGTGCCGCCAGTGTTGGATCCGCTGCGCAACGCTGGGATGGCACGGATCTCGCTACACTCTCCGGCACCTACGGCGATTATCTGCTCGGCAAAGTGGCCAAGGTGTTTCCCGAACTGGGTCGACGGCACCTGCGCTGAGCGTTGGCGCTCCCCGGGATCAGCCTTGAACGAGGAGGGTAGCGTCGTGCAGGCCGGCCATCTATGCGCCGCTAGCGCGCCCGGTGTAGCAAGGCGGTTAACCTAACTCGCGCTCTCGGGCCGGCGAATAACCCGGCTGGCGAAGCTCTCCATCTCCTCGATCTGCGGGCTGAATTGCAACAACAGCAGGTCGGCGCCTGCCTTCTCGAACGCCGCGACCTGTTCGCTCACCTGTTCGGCCGTTCCGACCAGCCCGGATCTCAGGCCGCGGTTCGAGACCGAGTACTCCTCGAGCGTCACCCGTTGCTCGAGTTGGGTGTTGGCCAGCCAGTCGCGGTAATTCTCATAGCCGGGAGAGCCCGGTTTCACATCGGTAATACGGGCGACTTCGTCGCGCGCTTCACGTTCCGTTTCGCGCACTATCGCGTAGCCGGCCACCCCGTACTTCATCGGAGGCAACCCGGCAGCATCGCGCCTCCGGCGCATGTCGGTGATCTTCTCCGCGATGCGCGCGGCCGGGTCTCCGTGCATGACATAAGCGTCGCAGCTGTGCGCAATCAGATTCTTCGCCGCTTCAGACTCGCCCCCGGCGTAGATGACCGGCCTCGGACTGCGCACCGGCTTGGGCTCGACGATGAGTTCCTCCACCTTGTAGTACTTTCCCGAAAAAGTCGTACGCGGCGCCGTCCAGGCCTCATTGACGACGTGCAACCATTCGGCGGTGCGGGCATATCGATCATCGTGCTGGTCGAAGTGAACGCCATACCGCCGCGCTTCGTCGCTCCACCAGGACGAGACGACATTCAGGGCCAGCCGTCCGCCCGAGATGTGATCGATGTTAGCCGCCTGCTTGGCGAGCATTGCCGGTGAGTGAAATGTGGGTCGCACAGCAACCATCAGCTCGAGTGACCGGGTGACCGCCGCGAGTCCCGCGGCTGTGCTCCAGGCGTCGAGCGCCGGAGCATCGATCCCCTTGATGTCATTGAGAAACAGCTCGGCAATGAGTGTCAGGTCATAACCGATCTGCTCGCTGCGCTGGGCGAGGCGGCTTACATAGTCCCAGGTGGGCTGCATCCCCTCGTCTGCGACATTGCGCAGCCATCCGCCGAAAATCGGCAGCCAGTATCCATACCGCATGGTCAGGTCTCTCCGTGCCGTCCCGCGAGACGCGCCTCGAGATAGTCGACGAGGCGCTCGAAAGGATCGAAACCGATGACGTTCGGCGCATCGGCAACGAAATTTGACAGTGCGTTGATGTCGTAGACGTACCGTCGACCATCCCGATCGTCAACAAGATACTCAATGCCGCCGACATCCAACCCGACGTGTCGCGCAATACGTTCGATATCCGCGATGATCTCTGGAGAAGGCGTGTACGCCTCCACCCGCAACCCATTCTTCGGAGCGTCGACGGCGCAAGCGTTCCGGACCAGCTCCCGGCCGTCCTTGGTCTGACAGGCATCCGCCGGGCAGAGGTCAAACGACCCAGATGCAGGGAACACGCGGATGCCGTAAAGGTAGTTACCCCCTAGAACCTCCACCCGAACGATGTGGCCGCCGCGTAAGGGTGCTAGCTCCTGTACTAGAGCGGTCCCGTCGATTCCGAGATTCAAAGTTCCGCCCGCCACTGCGGCGGCCAGCTCGCCCTCAGAGTCGAAGCGCGTAATCCCGGCACCGCTGCCGCCAACGTTGGCTTTGACGACGATCGGGAAACGCAACCCGCGTGATGCCGCGACCGCGACACTGGGGTTATTGATCGCTCGCGCCCGCGGATAGGCGATCCCCAACTCCTCGAGTGCCGTGAGTTGTCGCGACTTGGAAATCTCGTGAGCGAATACCCGGCTTCCGTTGACCACCGGCACACCGATCCGCTCCAGGTGGCTCAGCCAACTCCACGTCGAAAAAATGGTTCCGAGATGACCGCGCAGGTAGCCCGAAGGACTCGCGCGATTGAACACGAGGTCATACGCCGGCTTTTTTTCGTCCAGGTCGAAAATGTGCGCGCCGGCGTCCAACTTGATGTAGGGAACGCCCCGACGCTCGAGCGCAGCAAATACCGGGCGGAACCAATCTGGATGCTCGTAGTAAATAGCGATTTGAGGCATTGAGGCGACTTTCCTGAGTCACGCGAGGTTAGCAGTCCGTCGAGTGACGCCCATAGAGGCTTTCGGAATACCCACATGGCCATTCGCTCTGATTTATGTTCCCGGGCGGTGTGACCGCTGACGCTCATGCGGGTCGGTTGGGTGCTCATGCATTCAGCGTATTTATTGCGCCCGCGGGCCCCGTGCGAGACTGGCTTTTTGCACGAACTGCCATTGGCCGTGATCGAAGTACGCAAGGTCGACAAGCATTTTCAAACCCCCGACGGCCCGTTTTTCGCCCTGCGCGACGTAAGTCTCGCCGTCAAAAGCGGTGAGATCTTCGGCATCATCGGCCGATCGGGCGCCGGTAAAAGTACTCTGCTGCGGATTCTCAACCTGCTGGAGCGTCCCACTGCCGGTGAGGTGTTCATCGAGGGGCGCGAGATCACGCGGTTGGACGGCCCCGGACTGCGCCGGCTGCGGCAACAGATCGGGATGGTGTTCCAACACTTCAACCTCCTGAACTCCCGCACCGTCTATGACAATGTCCGTCTGCCCTTACGGATAGCCGGCGGATTGACTCACGAGCAGGAATCTCAGCGCGTCGCGGAAGCCCTCGACCTGGTCGGACTATCGGACCAGGCGCGCAAATACCCGCGCCAGCTATCGGGCGGCCAGCGTCAGCGTGTTGGCATTGCCAGAGCGCTCGCCGACCGGCCGCGCTTGCTGTTATGCGATGAGGCGACCTCGGCCCTCGACCCCGAGACCACTCAGTCTATCCTCGCGCTCCTGCGCGATATAAACCGCCGTTTGAAGCTTACGATTGTGCTGATCACGCATGGGATGGATGTCATACGCGCGATAGCCGACCGCGTCGCCGTGCTCGATCACGGCCGCGTCGTCGAGCGCGGGGAGGTCGTGGAGGTGTTTCTGCGCCCCAAGCACCAGACGACTCGCGCGTTGCTCGCCGAAAGCGGGGTCGAAACAGAGAGCGAAATCGCCGCTGTGGAACATCCTGGCCTGCAGGCCAATGGAATCTCGCGCTTATGGCGCCTTACCTATCAAGGCGCCGCCGTGGCGACCCCCGTTCTGACGGCCACCGCACGCGAGCACGGGTTGGACATCACGATACTGCAAGGCTCCATCGGCCGTATCAAAGACGAGCCGTATGCCCAACTGACCGTATCCGTCTCGGGTGACGGCGAGGAATGTCTGCGTCACTTCTTCGATGCGCTGGCTCTACGTGAGGTTCACTCCGAGCGCTTGTCGTGAGTGAGCTCGCCACCGATCCGACCACGTCAGTGTGGTCGGTGGTTCTCGCGACCGACTATTGGCCGGAGATCGGGGAGGGAACGCTCGACACGCTGATCATGACCGGGGTCTCGTTACTGTTCACGGTGTTGATCGGCCTTCCCGTGGGCGTGACACTCTTTCTGACGGGCTGGACACAGAGGTCGGAGCGAGTAGCCGTCGCGCGGCTGCAGTTCGCGATCTATTCGCTGTTCTCGTTCCTGGTCAACGTACTGCGCTCCGTGCCTTTCCTCATTCTCCTGATCCTGCTGATTCCGGCGACCCGGGCGATCGTTGGGACCTCGTTGGGTGTGCAGGGCTCGATCCCGCCGCTGGTTATCGCTGCCTCGCCCTTCTTCGCGCGCCTCATCGAGAATCTGCTGCGGGAGGTTGACCGGGGAGTGTTTGAGGCTTGCCGCTCCATGGGAGCGACCACGGGTCAGATCGTATTCTGGGCGCTCCTGCCGGAAACCCTTCCGGGAATTCTCGCCGCTATCGTCGTGACAGCCGTCGCCCTGGTGGGCTACTCCGCTATGTCCGGGGTGATCGGCGGCGGTGGTCTGGGTGACCTTGCGGTGCGCTACGGCTACCAGCGTTTCAACACCCCGGTGATGCTCGTCACCGTGGCGATTCTCGTGGTCCTCGTACAGGTCATCCAAGTCCTCGGTGATCGCGTGGTCGCGCGCTTCAGTCACCGTTGACCCCGGGAAGAGATGGACATGCTCAAAACAATTCGCTCGTCGATAGTCTTCGTCGCAGCACTCCTCGCGGCAGCCGGCCTGCACGCGCAGACCCTGACCATCGCGGCGTCGGCCATCCCACATGCCGAGATCCTCGAGTTCATCAAGCCGCAACTACGGGCGCAGGGAGTGGATCTGCGCGTCAAAGTCTTCACCGACTACGTCCAGCCGAATCTGCAGGTGGAGGAGCGTCAGCTCGATGCCAACTTCTTCCAACACAAACCTTACCTCGACGCGTTCAATCGCGAGCACGGCACGCACCTGGTTGTAGTGCCCGGAAGTGCCGTGCACGTCGAGCCCTTCGGCGCCTACTCGAAGAAGATTCGCAGCTTGGCCGAACTACGCGACGGCGCAGTAATCGCCGTCCCGAACGATCCGTCGAACTCCGCCCGCTCGCTCCTGCTGTTGCAGAAGCAAGGTCTCATCAAGCTGAAAGACCCCGCCAACATCCTGGCGACCTCTCACGATGTGGTTTTCAACCCGAAGCATCTGAAGATTCGCGAGCTCGAGGCGGCCACCTTGCCGCGCGTGCTGGACGACGTCGACCTTGCCCTGATCAACACCAACTACGCCCTGGCCGCCGGTCTCGTCCCTACGCGGGACGCGCTGTTCATCGAAGGGGCCGATTCTCCCTATGCCAATCTGATCGCCGCCCGGCCGGACAACGTGAACTCGCCCGCATTGCGGAAGCTGGTAGAGGCGCTACGCAGTCCCGCCGCGAAGCAATTCATTCAGGACAAGTACCGCGGCGCGGTCGTCGCGACTTTCTAGACAGACCGCCATGACCGGTTCTGGTCACGTTGCGCGGTGACGCTGCGAGTACAGCTACGTGCAGCAGCCTGACAACCCATTGAGCGTCCTCAGTGCTGCTGCGCCTTCACCTCCGCATACAGCCATTTGATGAACCGCTCGGAGCTCTGCGCCCCTTGTCCAACCTGTCCATCGAAATCCGCAGTGGGTTTGGCCGCGATGACTTCCTCCAGCGTCTTCCCCTGAGATACCAGCACCGCCACCTTGTCACGCACCGCCAGGATCAGGTCGCGTGAGGCAATCAGCCCATTGCGGTCCGTGATGGGACCATGCCCGGGAATGATCTTCGTATTAGGCCCGGCGCGGCCGATCGTAGCACCGAGTCCGTCGAGTATGCCGGTGAGGCTGCCACCGTTGTTGAGATCCACGAATGGGTAGCCGACGCCGCGATAGTAGTCGCCCACTGCAAGAATGTCGTGGCCGGGGAAGCTGATCAACGTATCGCCGTCGGTGTGCGCGTTCCGTATTGGAATCAAATGCACGTGTTCCCCATTCACGTGAATCGACACCGGACCGTCGTAGGTGACGACCGGCAGTGCTAGCGGCGGAGCTGGCTTGCCCGGCGTTCCATCCGGCGCGGCACTCGGATGTTCCAGGCGGGCGCGCAACTGATCGCGACTGAAGATGAGCACACCGAGCTTGGCGAAGTTCTCGTTGCCGCCGGTGTGGTCGCCATGCACGTGCGTGTCGATCAGGAAGCGGATCGGCTTGTCCGAGATCTTACGGATGGCGGCCACCAGTTTGTCCGTGAGCGGCGCAAACTGCGAATCCACCAACAGGACACCGTCGGGCCCGGTCAACACGCTGATGGTGCCGCCCTGTCCCTCGAGAGTATAGAAGTCCGGGGCGAGCCGGGTCGTCTTGATCTCAACCTTGCTGAAATCGGGAGGCTGCTGTTGTGCTGCTGCGGTGGCCGTAACGAGGAGCGCGGCGGCCGCGGTGAGCCATTGTGTCGGAGTGGTTTTCGTCATTTGGTGTTGTTTCCTGGGCGAAGGCGTCAAGCATACAGCGATTCCGCGGGCCCTTACATCGCCGGTTTCCTGCGCCGGATAACCAGCAAGCCGTGCTTGCGCAAAAGCGTCCGCAGGACATTGCGAGAGATTCCAAGCAACGCCGCGGTTCGCACCTGGTTACGGCCGGTGAACTCGAACGCCTCCGCGACGACCTTATTCTCGAGGTCGTTGAGCAGTCGTTCCCCGGGAGCCTGGAACATCTCCACGAGCAGCCTGCTCAATGTTGTCGGTGGCTCATCACTCTCCAGCCGCTCCGGAGCGCCGCCGGCTTGGGGTATTGCCGCTATGCCTCCCAGCTTCAGGTGCTCGGTACGCAACTCCTGGTCTGGAGCCACCAGCAGCGCAAAGCGGATGACATTCTCGAGCTCCCGGATATTTCCCGGCCAGGAGTACTGTGTGAGTGCCGCAATGGCATCCTGGCTGAGCCGCGGGAGCGGCAGCTTCAGTCGTTTGCCATATAGACCAAGGAAGTGATGGGCGAGCGCCGCGACGTCGCCGCGACGCTGTCGCAACGGTAACAGACCGACCTGCCCGACGTTGAGGCGATAGAATAACTCCAAGCGAAAGTGCCCTGCGGAAACCGCTTCGCTCAGATCGACTTTCGTCGCTGCGATGAGCCTGACATCGTTCGCCCCGGGATCGTGTGTCCCGGCCCGCGCGGCTTCGTGTTCCTGCAACATACGCAACAGTTGGCTCTGGAGTGTAGCCGGAAGATCGGCGATCTCATCCAGAAAAAGCGTCCCGTGCCGAGCGCTCTCGAACCAATGTTCGCTACGGATAACTCCGGCAGCGGCCGGAGACGCGTCGGACACGAAAGATTCGCCCGCTAGCTGATCCGCGATAGCGCTGCAGTTCACCACCACGAAGGCGCCGGTGCGGCCGCTGGTCGTATGAATATGCCGGGCGACCACTTTCTTCCCGGTACCCGTCTCCCCGCTGATCATAACCGGCACGTCGCTCGGGGCAATTCGGGTGAGCAGCCTCACCAGGGACTGCGAAGCCGGATCGGCAAAGACCATGGGCCCGGGCTCGCCAGGCGCACCACTCGTATTCCCAACCTGTGGCTCATGCCCTCGGGCGGACGAATGCCTGTCGCGCGCGATGGAGCGTCTCGGCAGCGGCGTCGACGAAAATAACGTATCCCTCAAGCGTATCTCCCATCCCGGCGCGCCTGTGGATTTTTCAGGTCTCGTCTGTTTCGCGCCAACCCCGCCATCAAACCAGAATGCCGGCCCTGTTGGCTAATGAACAAATAGAATGTTGGTACGGTGGAATGTTTATACCGGAATGCTACCCGCCGCGTCGGAGCCGTGGGAGCCGTAGGCGGCGTGGCGCGGTCGAGGTTGTCGACGCGCGGGCGGCGCTCGCGGTGCACCACGTTCGCGCCGTCAGAAGTCAGGTCGTATCGTGCAACTGCACGCTTTTGAACACTTCGGCACCTGACTGCACGTAAGGCAGCAACTCGGGCCGTCCATTCGCGCGACAGTGTTGTATTTTGCACGAAGTGAGCGCTTTCGCGCGTTAGTGACATATCCGGAAATGATCGCGAGGGGAAAAATCGCTATTGGACCTCTGTGGTGACTCACCGTTAGGGTATGTCAGGAGTTTGGGCCTCGTCGCGCCCGCTCCACCTAAGTCACAGGTCGTTGTCAGTCGGGGTCCAGGATGAATAAGAGTGTGAAGGCTTCGTTCGCCTTTCTGGTCGGCGTTGCCGCTGCGGCGGCGGCGCTTGCGGATGACAGTTCCGCCGGCAATACACCGGCTCCAGCAGTTGCAGCGTCCGTGGCTCCGGCCTCCGCGGTTCCGCCTTCCGAGGCGCCGTCCGCGGCCACCGCCCCCCCGGCCCGATCGCAGTTGTGGTCCTACCAGCCTGTCCGGAGCCAGGAAGTACCGGCGGTGGAGGCGAGGAAGTGGGTGCGTACACCCATCGACGCGTTCGTGCTCGCAAGGTTGGAGGAGAAGGGCCTCGCGCCTTCGCCTGATGCCGGCCGCGCTGCATTCATACGCCGTGCGTCGCTCGATACTCTAGGGGTAATCCCCACGCCTGAAGCCGTCAGAGCGTTCGTGAGCGACCGATCCCCGGAAGCCTACGAAAAGCTCGTCGACGGACTTTTGGCGTCCCCCCATCACGGCGAGCGTCTCGCGCGCCATTGGCTGGATCTCGCGCGCTACGCCGACAGCAGCGGTTTCCAGAACGATAAAACTCGCCCCAACATGTTCCGCTACCGGGACTACGTCATCGACTCATTCAACCAGGACAAGCCCTACGATCAGTTCGTCAAGGAACAGCTGGCGGGCGACGAGTTGGGTCCGGACAACAAGCAGGACCTGGTCGCCACCGGCTTTCTGGCCGGCTACCCCGACAATTACAACTCCCGGGATCTCGTGCAGAGGAAGTACCAGATCACCACGGACATGACCGACACCGTGGGACAGGTCTTTCTGGCGCAAACCGTCGGCTGCGCCCGTTGCCACGACCACAAGTTCGACAAGATCTCGCAGAAGGAATACTTCCAACTGCAATCCTTCTTTGCGAACACGAGCGAAGTGAACGATATCCCGGCGGATAAGGGGCCGCAGGAACTCGAGTACGAGGCAGCCCAGGCGAAGTATCGGGAGGCGACCAAGGACATCCGCGCGCAACAGAAGGCGATTCTCGAGCCGCTCCGGGCAGCCGCGCTCCAATTCCACAAGGAGCGTTATCTCACCGACAGCCGCGAGGCGATTTTCAAGCCGCAGGACCAGTGGACCGCGCTGGACCGCTGGGTCAACCACCGCCTCGCGAACGTCAGCAGCGAGGACGACTATGTCAGTTACCTCCGGTATGTAGGCGAGAACAAGGACGACCCCAACTACACGCCGGAAAACGGCGAGCGGTGGGAGAAGTATCAGAAACTGACCGAGCAGCTCAAGCAGTTCGACAAGCTGAAACCCGAGCGCGGCTCGAACAAGATAAGCGCGATGACGGAGCTCGGACATCCGGATGCGCCGCCGACCCACAGACTGTTCGGCGGCAGTGACGATCGCCCGTTGGAAGAGGTGCAACCCGGATTCCCCGCGGCTATCGCCGGCGGCGCGAAGCCGAATATCGTGGCGACGGCCACCACTTCCGGGCGCCGCACCGCGTTGGCCGACTGGATTGCCAGTCCGACGAATCCGTTGACCGCGCGGGTGTACGTCAATCGTGTGTGGAGTTGGTACTTCGGCACCGGCATCGTCCGATCGGTCAGCGATTTTGGCAGAGCCGGCGAGAAGCCGACTCATCCCGAGTTGCTCGACTACCTGGCCGACCGCTTCGTCAAGGGCGGCTGGAGCACGCGGAAGCTGGAGCGTGAGATCCTCCTGTCCGGTGTCTATCGCCAGTCCTCGGACTATCGCGACGACGCGTACAAGGTGGACCCCGAGAACAAGCTGCTCGCAACATTCCCGCGTCGCCGCCTCGACGCGGAGGAGATTCGCGATTCACTGTTACTCGCATCCGGAAGTCTCAGCGAGACCATCGGCGGACCGAGCGTCTTTCCTCCGGTGCCGAAGGGCCTGAAGGCCGGCGGTCTTTGGCAGGTGTCAAAGAACAAGGACGACTGGAACCGGCGCAGCCTGTACATCTTCAGCCGGCGCAGTGTGGCCTATCCGATGCTGGATACGTTCGACATGGCTTCCATGCAGCAGGTGCACAGCAAGCGCTCTGTAACCACCACGCCGCTGCAGGCGCTCACGCTATACAACAGTGATCTGGTATTCCAATGGTCGCAAGCGCTTGCCGGTAGGGTGGTCCGCGAGGCCGGCCGCGACGAGAGCGCGCAAATCGAGCGGCTCTATCAGATCCTGTTCGCTCGTGACCCGGATAAGTTCGAGAAGGCGACGCTGCGCGCCTTCCTGAACACCCACGAGAGAGTCATCGAAGAAAAAGCGATCGACGGGAAGTTATCCATCGCCTTGCCGGTAGGACTCCTGCCGGTCAGCCTCAAGAGCGCGCCGGTGTCAGATCCGATGCGCCAGGCTGCGTTCGTCGACCTGGTGCATACCGTCGTGAACTCGAACGAATTCAGCTACAAGTTCTAACTATAGCCATCTAACGGGCCATCTAACAGGCCGCGTGGCCATCCCGATTCAAAGGCCTATTTCAAAGGCCCAATCAAAGGACATCGATCGTGAACTTCAAGACATCGCGCCGTGACCTGCTGGTGAAAGGCGGACTGGGTCTGGGCGGGCTGGCCCTTACGGGCCTCCTCCCCGGTGGTATCTCAGCGGCACGCGCCGCCGATCTCGTCGATCCGCTGGCGCCGAAGCCGCCGCAGTTTCCCGCCAAGGCTAAATCCATCATCTGGCTGCATCAGAACGGTGCTCCCAGCACCCTCGACCTGTACGACTACAAGCCCGACCTCATCAAGTTGGCCGGGCAGGAAGTGCCGGAGTCCTTTCTGAAAGGCATCAAGACCAGCACGCAAGGCGGCGTCGGCAAGCTGTTCATCTCCAAACGTACCTGGAAGCAGTACGGAGCGAGCGGCGCCTGGGTCTCCGACTTGCTGCCGAATCTTGCACAGCACGCCGACAAGCTGGCCTTGATCAAGTCCAGTGTCACGATTGGCGCCACTCATGACATCTCGATCCTCAAACTCAACACGGGCGACCTGAATCCCGGGCGGCCGACCCTGGGTGCCTGGGTATCGTATGCCCTGGGCGCGGCGAACCCGGATCTGCCGGCGTACGTCGTACTCTACGGCGGGACGAAGGAGCCGAGCGCTGGGGCGGTCAATTGGAGCTCGGGCTTCCTCCCCGCCGTGTACCAAGGCACCCCGTTCCGACCCGGCGCGTCGCCCATCCTCAATCTCGAGCGCCCGGAGCTCAACTCCGCCGCGCAGCAGCGCGACAACCTCGATCTGCTGAAGCGTCTGAATGCTCACAACGGGTCCCGCTATCCCCAGGACACCGAGTTGCAGGCGCGGCTGAATTCCTACGAGCTCGCTTATCGTATGGAGTCCTCCGCGCCTGATGCGGTCGACCTGGGCAAGGAATCCGACACCACCAAGGACCTGTACGGTCTGAATGACACGGACCCCAACGTCAAAGATTACGGCGGCCTCCTACTGAAGGCGCGGCGCCTGGTCGAGCGGGGAGTGCGCTTCGTCCAGGTGATCAATGGGCCAGTGGAAGTGGGCGGCGAGGAGATCTCCTGGGACGCGCACAAGGAGTTGGAGAAGAATCACACCGCCAATGCGCACATGATCGATAAGCCCATCGCCGGGCTGCTCGCGGACCTCCAGGCGCGCGGGCTGTTGGATTCGACCCTGGTCGTGTGGACCTCGGAGTTCGGGCGCACCCCCTATGGCGAAAGCGGCAATGGCCGCGACCACAACCCCTGGGGCTACACCCAGTGGCTCGCCGGCGGGGGCTCGAAGGCCGGCACGAGCTTCGGACAAACCGACGAGATCGGCCTGAAATCGGTGGGCAAGGGCGTTGACACCTACGATCTGCATGCCACGATCCTGAATCTCATGGGCTTGGATCACCTCAAGGTCACCTATCTGAACAGCGGCCGTTCTGAGCGGCCCACCGTGGTATACGGCGAAGTCGTGAAGGAGTTGATCGCTTAGCGAAAGTGTGGATGCCTGGGAGCCCCCCATCCCGGGCATCCATCGCGGGTGATGGAACTTGAACCGATGTTGTCAACGATCTGCAAGTGGCTGGCGCTGGCCGCGCTCATCTCCGCGTTGTCATGTGCCCTGGTACGGGCCGAAGGAACCCATGTCGACCTCGACCTGACCGATTTCGACGACGACAGCATGCGCGACATGGACGACGCCAACAAGGATCTGCAGCCCGTGTTGGGTGCCAGGAACGGGGACGCCGCACTGGCTGACGCCGAGGTCATTCAGAATGTCCTGAAGGAAACGGAAGCCTACTTCACGAAAAAGGGCGGCACGGATAACGCCGTGAAGATCGCCCAACAGGGCGAAATGTCAGTAGCGGTTGTGATCGCCGCGCTAGGAAAACACGACTTCGACACCGCCGCCACGGCCGCTCGCGACACCGCGAAGAACTGCCGCGCCTGCCACGATATCTACAAGCCGCTGACAAAGTGAGTGTGCTGCCTGGCGACGCGCGATTGCGCGCACGCAGGCAGTGCCTGACCGCGACACAACACCATTCGTTTGTTTAGTCGCGCGGAATCGTCGTAACTGTCAACAATGGATTGGCACGAGTGTTGCTTTGAAGTATCCGAAGGTCTCGTCTGTTAAAAACCTAGGAACAAGTTAGTTTCATGAACACTACAGTCCACCCCGGGCGCACGCGCCGTGAGAGCAACAAATCCTTCAGGAGCCTGCCGATCACCGCCTTGGCAACCGGCCTGACAATTCTCTCCCCCGGCATGTCGCGGGCCGGCGACGTCGCGGCCACCGCCGACGCACCGAGCGCGAGCCCCGGCACGAACGACGGCGCCGATGGTGCCGACGGCGGTGCGGGAATATCCGAGGTGACGATCAGTGGCAACAAGGAACGGACCACGTCGCTGCAGGCAGTCAAAGAACTACCCCAGTCGATATCGGTCCTGACCGGCGCGGACCTGCAACTGCAGGATGCCGTTGACATGGGAGGTATCACCCGGCGCGCTGCCAACGTCAAATGGAATTCGGGCAACTCGCGTGAATTCAGCTTCTCCATCCGCGGCCTGGGCTATCAGTCCAACACGGAGGCCGAGGATCCGAGCGTCGGCGTCACCGTTGACGGGGTGCCGTATGCCTACAACCCACTATCGAGTTTCGACTTTACGGACATCAACAACGTTGAGGTGCTGCGCGGTCCACAGGGTACCGCAGGCGGCAAGAATGCCAACGTTGGCGCGATCAATGTGACCACCAATGTTCCCACGTTCGACCCCGAAGCTTCCTACTCCGCGGCCTACGGGCAACGTAACAGCATCATCGGCTGGGGCGTCATTGGCGGCCCGGTAATCGACGGACTGCTGGCCTGGCGCGGCACGCTCACAGTGGACAAGGAGGGCGGCTATATCAGCAACCTCTACAACGCTTCCGAGACATACGGCAACCGCGACCGGGTCGCGGGTCGCGTCCAGTTTCTATTGACGCCTACCGAGGATTTCCACGCCCTGTTCCGGTTCGACCTGGAGCCGACCGGCGCGGAGTTCTACAACGGCATGACGATCTACACCCGGACGCCGGCCTATTATGCCAACGGCAAACCCAATCCCCTGACGACCGATGCCTCGACACGGCTGGCGAGAAGCTGGTTCACCCAGCAAAGCGACTACACCTACACCGGCGACTACTTGTACGGCGCCGGTCAAAACGCCGTCGACAATAACAGCCAGAGGCCGCTCATCACTCGCAGCCGGGGCGGCTCGGCACAGCTCGACTGGACTTTGGCCGACTACACGCTCAGTTCGCTTACCGCGTACAAGGACTATCATTTCTATGCCAGCAATGACGAGGGGACCCCTTTCGACGTGACCACTGCCAGCGGCGGCGGTGTGGACTATCGCCAGGCCACGGAAGAGTTGCGCTTGAGCGCGTCGGCCGGTGGGGTGGTCGACTATCAGACCGGAGTGTTTCTGCTGACCTCCGGTACTCAGGGCCCGGTCTCTGTGTCGAAGAACGGCTGGGGTTCCGACGCCGGCGCGTGGTTTTCCAATGCGAGCCAGTACGCCACTCTCGATGCCGACGGCAACGGTCGTTCCCTGCTGGAGAACTCTCTGGATGGCATGCGTAAGGCCGGATACGAATACGACCAGAAGAAATCCGCGGCGCTATATGGGCAGGCCAAGTGGCATCTATCCGAGCCGCTGACCCTGACTACCGGCGTTCGTGCGACCTATGAGGATCGCCGGACCACGAACAACGCTCTCATTACCGCCAACGGCTACGGAGCCGCGTTGAATCCGGTCTTAGTAAATGGCGTGCAGTTGG
Organism: Gammaproteobacteria bacterium; assembly: GCA_028293725.1. Next base: position 40,586 of record JAQGOE010000167.1, read on the forward strand.
GCGGCTTCGGTTCCAACGCGACCGGCGCGCTGCTCTCCACCGACACGGCGCAGCAGATCGCCCTGGCCAACGCCGTCGCGCAACAGTATTTCAACGTGGCCAGCTACTCGGCCTTGAGCGCCGGCCAGCTCAAACAGGTGGCCGCAGCCAAGGCGCTCCGCCAGGCGCAGATGGGCGTGTTGTGGAACAATGTCACCGCCCAGCCTTTCAGCAAGATACAACCGTCGTTCGTCGTCAGCCCGAGCTATAAAATCAACTCCGACCTGACGGCTTATGTGTCCATGCAACACGGCGAAAAGGCGGGTATCTCTCAGACGACCAACGGAGTGTCGAATCTCACGCAGCCCGAAAAGTCCACCGCCTACGAGCTTGGAACGAAGGCGATCCTGCTGAACGAGACTCTCACGCTCAACACCGATCTGTTCTTGAACAACATCCGGAATTATCAGCAGGCGGTGCAGGTGTTCGACGCCTATACCACGGCGCAGAATAACGACGGTAATAAGTACTACATCTCCGCGACCGGAAGTGCGGCCAAAGTGCAGACCAAGGGGTTCGAGGTCGATGCGACCTATATCGGTATTCCCTACACGTCCATACGCTTCAGCGGCGCCTACAACGATGCGGTCTACAAGGACTTCAAGAATGCCGGTCAGCCGCTGGAGAACGGCAACCAGTCCTCGCCATATCGCGATGCCTCGGGCATGACGCTCCCGGGAGCCGCGAAGGTCACCTTCGACCTCGATGTCTCATATCGCCATGGGCTATGGAGCGACAAGGACTTCTTCGTAAGCTTCGATACCGCCTTTACAAGCGCGTACAACTCGGACGTCACCGGCCTCTCGAGTTACGCATGGATTCCCGCTCACAGCACCACGGATTTCTCGATCGGCTTGGGGCGCAGCGACCGGCGCTTCGATGTCAGCCTGTTGGTTAAGA
>JAQGOE010000203.1 GCA_028293725.1 Gammaproteobacteria bacterium
GAAAGCTTCGCCCTAGACTTCAACCGCACGTTCGGCGACTCGAGCCTGCGCCTAACGCCTCTCGCGGCGGGCGATTTCCTCATGCAAGGACCCGCCACATTGACCGCCGCGACGACGGAACCTGCGCTCGCGCTCGTCGCCGACCTTGAAGCATCGCTCCCCAAGGGTAACGAGGCGAAAGCCCTCAAGCGCCTGGGCGCCGAACTCGAGATGTGGCTGCACGCGCATCCGCTCAATGAGACGCGCCGCCGACGCGGCGAGCTTCCCGTAAGCACCCTCTGGCTCTGGGGGGGAACTCCCGCCCAGGCAGGCCAGACTCCCGTCTTCGCAGCCGGTGGTCCCGACTCGGCAGCAGGCGCTCACGTGGCCACGCCCACCCAACAACTTGCGCCGCCCGCCTCATCCAACACTCAAACCACCCTGGCCTTTGGTAACGATCCCTACCTAGTCGGCCTCTGGCGCGTGCACGGCGACCAAACTCACGTGTTACCCGATCAACTCACTGACCTGCTCACGAATCCTCACCCCCAACGGGCGGTCCTCGTCACAGAGATCACTTCAATGCTCCACCTGAATCCGCACTGGACGGTGTTGGAAGCTCTCGCGGAAATCGATCGCCGCTTCGTCTCCCCAGCGATTGCGGCGCTCGGGGAAGGCAGCATCGAAAGCGTGGTGTTGATCGCGAACGACACACAATGGCGCGTCCGCCGTCGCGACCGCCTCAAATTCTGGCGCCGCCCGCGCCCCGGAATCTCAGCTCTTCAAACTCCGTTCAGCCGCTCGCAGAGTTGACGCAGAAGGCTATCGGAGCGAGGGAGCGACCGATCCAAAACAGTGGCGATCGGCCGCCCCGGGTGTCGCGCCTACTGTTTGTCGAACACCAGCACGCTGTCGGTCTTCTCACCCGCCGCGGTGGTCATCTTGATCTTCGAGGTCAAGGTCTTGCCGTCTTTGGACACCGTCCGGGACGTGGTGCCGACCTCCTGGCCGCCCTTTTTCAAGGAGAACTCGGCCGTGTTGTCGTCGACCTGCTTGCCCGAAAGGTGGTCGTAATCGGGATTGCCCGTGACCGGGAAGTCCTTGCCGTTGAAGTGATAGGTCGTGTGGGTCGTCGATTTCTTGCCGTCGGCGCCCACTGACTTCATGACGAGCGTGATGGTCTTGCCGGACTGGGAGTATGTCCTCGTCTGACTCTTTATCGCCGGACCTGCCGTGAACGTCGACTTTGAAACGTCGAGCTTCCAGGTGCCGACCACCGGGTCTGGAGTCGCCGCCGTGGCGATTGGGACGCCGCCGGCCGCAGCCATGACAAGGACCGCAGTCATGAGTAGCATTCGCATGTTAGTTTCCCCTCTCTCTCGCTGATGTGATCTGACCGGTTACTTTTGATCTTCGGCTCTACACAGCGTCGGGCAGCATGCGCGCGTGTACTCCTGCCGGCAAGCCCGAAGTCTCTCCACAGGAAATCGCGCTTCGACTCACAGCCGCTGGCACCGCAGCAGACCAGAGCCAGACTGAAGATTCCCATTTGCTCGCAAGCCCCTCCCGACAACGTCAACGCGTTTCCGCGGAAACGTCCCTCACCGCCAGAACACGAGTGACAACTTCCGGCCCGGTTGGATTCGCGCGACGGCTCTCGGGCGTGCAGTGATCCCAGCTCCCGTATAAGCTACCGAATGGCCTATACAACCCTGCGCGTCGTCCGCCGCGACTTCCTCCCCCAAGACGCCTCATCTCTAAGCGGCGACATTCACCCCGTCCTCCGCCGCATCTACATCACCCGCGGCGTCCGAACTCCTGCAGACCTCGACGTCTCCCTAGAGCGCCTTCTCCCAGTGGGCACACTGGAGGGCATCCCGGCAGCAGTTGACCTCCTACTGCAACACCGTACCGGACGCGTCCTGGTTGTCGGTGACTTCGACGCCGACGGAGCGACGAGCACCGCCTTGATGGTCCGAGCCTTAAAGGCGTGGGGTTTTGCATCGGTCGATTTCCTCGTCCCGAACCGCTTCCAGTTTGGCTACGGTCTGACCCCGGAAATCGTTGCGCTAGCCGTGACCCGTTCACCCACTCTTATCGTCACGGTCGACAACGGCATCTCGAGCATCGCTGGTGTCGCCCATGCACGCGCGCTGGGTATGGACGTCCTCATCACCGACCACCATCTGGCGGGTGTCGAGCTTCCGAACGCCAACGTCATCGTCAACCCAAACCTCGCCAGCAGCACGTTCGGCAGCCGTTCGCTCGCTGGCGTAGGTGTCGCGTTTTACGTCATGGCTGCAGTGCGCCGTGGCCTCGATGCCGAGAACCTCGCGCCGCCGGGCGCGCCCAGCGTCGCGGAATTCCTCGACCTCGTAGCTCTCGGTACCGTCGCGGACGTGGTCCCCTTAGATTGCAACAACCGCGTCCTCGTGGCGCAGGGCCTGAAGCGAATCCGCGCGGGCCGTTGCGTAGCAGGGATTAGCGCGCTGCTGTCGCTTGCGAACCGACGCACCACTGACCTAACCGCATCCGATCTTGCTTTCGCGGTGGCCCCCCGTCTGAACGCCGCCGGTCGGATGGACGACATGACGATTGGTATTCAATGTCTCCTGAGCGACGATCCGACCACCGCGCAGATGCTCGCCGCGCGCCTCGACCAGCTCAACCAGGAGCGCCGGGAAACCGAAGCCCGCATGCAGATCGAAGCGCTAGCCGCCGTCAGCCGTCTCCGCGACACCGGACCACGCGCGGTCCATCGCAGCGGGGTTTGCCTCTACGACGAGAGTTGGCATCAGGGCGTAGTCGGCCTCGTCGCTAGTCGCGTAAAGGATCGGGTGCGTCGCCCAGTCATTGCCTTCGCGCTAGCGAGCGACGAGACGCTCCGAGGCTCCGCGCGCTCAATGCCCGGCATCCACATTCGCGACGTGCTCGACGCGGTCGCGGCGCGCGAACCGGACCTCATTAGTAAGTTTGGTGGGCACGCCATGGCGGCGGGACTCACGCTGGATCGCTCAAAGCTCGACCGTTTCGCCAAAGCTTTCGACGAAGAAGTCGCGCGTTGGGCCGAACGCGGTGCCGCGAGCGACGCAGTCGAAACCGACGGCGAACTCTCCGTGCAAGAGATAGCACTGGAAACCGCGCAAGCGCTGCGCGCGGGCGGCCCGTGGGGCCAGTCGTTTCCCGAGCCGTGCTTCGACGGCGTTTTCGATATTCGAAATACCCGCGTCGTGGGCGACCGTCACTTGAAAATGTGGGTTGAAGTCCCACGAACAGGGCGCTCTTTCGATGCAATTGCCTTTAATCACATCGAAGAGCGCGACAGCTTCGTCGCACCCGCGGGCGCTGTGCACCTCGTTTATAGGCTCGACATCAACGAGTACCAGGGCGAGCGCCGCCTGCAGCTCCTGGTCGATCACGTGCTGCCTGTGCAAATGGCCGCGCTACCCTCGTAGCGGGGCCGCCCGGGCTCGCCGCCCACGGACAATGACCATTAATGGAAGGCAGTGCCGGCGGGGTGCTAGCATCCCCGCCCTTAACTGCGACCTGAAGACATTACGGCATCACGATGGAAGTCAATCAGCTCAAACGCCAGCTCAAAGACCTCGGGGAGCGCATCGCCTCCTTACGGGGGTTTCTTTGAGTACGACAATAAGAAAGAGCGTCTCGAAGAGGTCAGCCGTGAGCTCGAAGACCCTGCCGTCTGGACGAAGCCCGAGCGGGCACAGGAATTGGGACGCGAACGCGCGAAGCTGACCGCCGATACTGGCGAAATCGACCGTACCACCAAAGGTATCGCGGACGCGGTGGAGCTTCTCGAACTCGCGGAAGGCGAGGGTGACGAGGCGGCCGCGCGAGATATTGATAACGACGCGCAGCGACTCGAAGCCGATGTCCGGCGCCTCGAGCTGAAGCGCATGTTTCATGGCGAGATGGACTCGCACAATGCCTTCCTCGATATCCAAGCGGGCGCTGGTGGCACGGAGGCGCAGGATTGGGCGCAGATGCTACTGCGCATGTATCTCCGCTGGGCCGCGGCGCGTGGTTTCAAGGCCGAAGTGATCGACTCGAATCCGGGCGAAGTAGCCGGTATGAAGAGTGCAACGGTAGAGATAACGGGTGACTACGCGTACGGCTGGCTGCGCACCGAGACCGGTGTGCATCGTCTCGTGCGCAAATCGCCCTTCGATTCCGGCAATCGCCGGCACACTTCGTTCGCCTCCGTGTTTATCTCGCCGGAGGTCGACGACGACATTGATATTGACATCAACCCCGCGGACCTCAGGACCGATGTGTATCGCTCCTCGGGCGCCGGCGGCCAGCACGTGAACAAGACGGAGTCTGCCGTGCGCATCACGCACATGCCGAGCGGCATCGTGGTCGCCTGTCAGAACGAGCGCAGCCAGCACAAAAACCGCTCGACGGCCATGAAGATGTTGAAAGCCAAGTTATACGAGCTCGAAGTCAACAAGCGCAACGCCGCCGCCCAGGTGCTGGAGGATTCGAAGTCGGACGTGAGCTGGGGCAACCAGATTCGCTCCTACGTGCTCGATCAGTCGCGCATCAAGGACCTGCGCACCGGCGTCGAAGTGGGAGCCACCGACAAAGTGTTGGATGGTGACCTCGATCAATTTCTCGAAGCATCGCTCAAGGCGGGAGTTTAGGTGACAGACGTGAAAGAGACCCCCCCCGACGCCGTCGACGAAAACAAACTCATCGCCGAGCGCCGCACCAAGCTAGCCGCCGTTCGCGAGTCCGCGAGCCAAGCCGGCACCGCCGCCTTCCCCAACGACTTCCGCCGCAATGCCCTGGCCGCGCAGTTGCACGCCGCGTTCGGCGAGCGCGATACCGCCTGGCTCGAAGCGAATCCCACCCGCGTCGACGTCGGTGGCCGCATGCTCTTCAAGCGCGTCATGGGTAAGGCGAGCTTCGCCAAGATTGCCGACCGCACCGGCCAGATCCAGCTCTTCCTCCAGCAGGACGCCCTCGGCTCCGCCTACGACGCCTTCAAAGGGTGGGACGTCGGCGACATCATCGGCGGCAGCGGTATTCTGTTTAGAACCAAGACCAACGAGCTCTCGGTGCGCGTCGACAGCGTGCGCCTGCTAGTGAAGTCACTGCGCCCTCTGCCCGACAAGTGGCACGGCCTTTCCGATAACGAGACTCGCTACCGCCAGCGTTACGTCGACCTCATCGTCAACGAGACGAGCCGGAACGTCTTCCGCACGCGCACCCGCATCGTCCGCTACCTGCGCGACTTTCTCGACTCTCTCGACTTCCTCGAAGTAGAGACCCCGATGATGCAGCCGATTCCCGGTGGCGCCGCGGCGAAGCCGTTCATCACCCACCACAATGCGCTCGACATCGACATGTATCTGCGCATTGCGCCCGAGTTGTATCTGAAGCGTCTCGTCGTCGGCGGCTTCGAGCGCGTCTACGAAATCAACCGCAACTTCCGCAACGAGGGCGTGTCAACCCGGCACAACCCCGAGTTCACCATGCTGGAGTTGTATCTCGCGTATGCCGACTATCGCGACATCATGGATTGGATCGAGAAGGCCATGCGCGGCCTCGCCGACACCTTGAACGGCTCGCCCAAGCTGCAGTACCAGGGCCGCGAATACGATCTGGGCAAGCCCTTCCGCCGTGTCACGGTGGAGGAAGCCATCATCGAGAACAACCCCGGCATCGACCCGCTATCCCTGCGCGACATCACCTACTTGCGCAAGAGTTGCGAGAAGCTTGGCATCCCGGTGAATGCCCACGACGGCCCGGGCAAGTTGCAGATGGAGATTTTCGAGAAGACGGCCGAGCACACACTCGTTGACCCGACCTTCGCGTACGCCTATCCGGCCGAAGTGTCCCCGTTATCCCGCGCGAACGACGCCGACCCGTTTCTCACCGACCGTTTCGAGTTCTTCATCGCCGGACGCGAGATCGCCAACGGCTTCTCGGAACTCAATGACGCCGAAGACCAGGCGGCGCGCTTCCGGGCCCAGGTGGCCCGCAAGGACAAGGGTGACGAAGAGGCCATGTTCTATGACGCCGATTACGTGCGTGCCCTGGAGTACGGCATGCCACCTACAGCCGGTCTGGGTGTTGGCATCGACAGGCTCGTCATGTTCTTCACCGATTCCGCCTCCATCCGCGATGTGATCCTCTTCCCACACATGCGCCCGGAGGTCGATTGAGCCTGGAGGTCGTATGAGAGGGGCACCCATAGGGGTGTTCGACTCGGGTGTAGGGGGTTTGACGGTTCTGAAGGCGCTCGTGGCGGAGTTGCCGCACGAGCACTTCGTATATCTCGGTGACACCGCACGCCTGCCCTACGGCACGAAAAGTCCGGAAACGGTTGCCCGTTACGCCGTGCAAGCCGCGGAGGCGCTGGCGGAGTATGGCGTCAAATGTCTGGTCATCGCTTGTAACACCGCTTCATCGGTTGGTCTGCCCGCGATCCGCGAGCATATCCGCAGCATGCCGGTCATCGGAGTCATCGAGCCCGGCGCGCAGGCCGCCTGTGCGGCCTCCAAAACAGGTCACATTGCCGTCATCGCAACCGAAGGTACGGTTCGCGGCGGCGCCTATCAGGAAGCCATCCTGCGTATCCGCGGTCACGCACACGTCATCGCGCAACCAACACAACTGTTCGTGGCCCTGGCGGAGGAGGGCCTGCACGAGGGGCCGATAGCTGACAGCGTAGCCCGCCACTATCTCGATCCGATTTTTCACGCGTCCCGCGCTGCCATGTCGTCGCGCGATATGAAGGCGCAGCCTGACACGATGGCGCCCTCTGGCACGAAGGCGCACCCTGACATGACGGCGCACCCGAGCACGGTGGCCCGTTCAAACATGACGACGCCCCCAATCATGACGGCGCCCCCCGACACCCTCGTGTTGGGATGTACCCACTTCCCCATGCTCGCCGGCGCCATCCGCGCCGCCGTCGGCCCCAACATCCAAATCGTCGACTCGGCCGCCACCACCGCAAAAAGTGTCCGCGAGACGTTGCAACGCGAATCCCTGATGCGAGGCGACGCCTCTACAGGTAGCGGTGCCCTGTCAGGCGCCGCGGGCACCGGCGCGATCCGCTTCCTCGCCACCGATTCCATCGAGCGCTTCGTCCGCATCGGCACTCGTTTTCTCGAGCGCCCCATCGACCCCGAAGAAGTCGAGCTCATCGATCTCTGATCCGCGACCGGCAGTCGACCGGGTCTGCCGAAATCCGACTGAGAGCTGATTCACGACCGAACCGACATCGGACTGAGAGACTGTCTCCCACCGTGAGCCTGCCCCCGTGAGCCGACAACCGCTCGCGACGCGTGCAATGTTCTGCCCCGCACGCCGGTCTCTTCTCACGCACCATCCGTACAAAAGCTGGTGCGATTATCCCATTGAATCGGATTGCATCGTGTGTCCCAAAGGTCCACGCTGCCGTCCGCACAACAAGCAGCAAAGAGAGGGCCCCGCAACACCAGCCGGTGAGCTGTGCCAACTCTTCTCATCCGAAGGAGTGTCCCCCTCATGAATTCTTCTCTATTCCGCAGCGGCTCGCGGCTGGTGTTCCTGGCCCTCGCTTCCGCGACGGCGACTACGGCGTCGATGTTGGCCGGAGCCGCGCCCGCAACTGCGCCTGCAGCGGCTGATGTAACACCTTCACAGATGATTGCGTCTTTCGAGGGAACCTTCGGCGTGCATCCTGGCCAGCGCAGAAACCATATCAAGGGAACGTGCGCGGCCGGTGAGTTTGTCGGCACCCCCGACGCGGCGGCTCTCAGCCGTTCTCCGTTGTTCACCGGCAAGACCATCCCCGTAGTCGCCCGATTCTCGCTCGGCGGTGGTAACCCCGATGTACCCGATGCGGCTCCAGCCCCACGCGGCATGGCCCTCGAGTTTCGCCTGACAGGCGGCGGCTTGCAGCACATCACCATGATCAACGTCCCGATCTTCGCGGCGTCGTCCCCGAGCTCCTTCAGGGACGCGATCGACGCCTCCAAGCCAGACCCGAAGACCGGCATGCCCGATCCCGAGAAGATGAAGGCCTATGTGGCCAGCCACCCGGACGCGAAACCGTTGATCGACCTCGCGAGCCACCACAACCCGACGGCGAACTACTACGAGACGCCGTACTTCAGCATCCACACGTTTAAGTTCGTGGACGCCAAAGGTGTCGAGCACCCCGTGAAATGGCGTTTCATCCCCCGCGACGGCGTGAAAGAGATGACGCCGGCGGAGATGAAGGCTGCGCCTCACGACTTCCTCGAGAAGAACCTGATCGACCGGACCAAGAAAGGGCCGGCCGTGTGGGACATGATCGTCTTCGTAGGTGAGCCGGGCGATTCGCTGGACAACCCGACGATCCCTTGGCCGGAGACCCGTAAGCATTTCACCGCCGGCACGCTGACGATTTCGCAGGCCGCCCCCCAGAAGGATCAGGCCTGCGAGAAGATCAACTTCGATCCCTTGATCATGGCTGACGGAATTGCTCCCACGAACGACCCCATCCTGCTGTTCCGCTCACCCGCGTACGCAGTCTCGTTCGCGAAGCGCCTGTCAGGTCAGTAAGGCCCCTCCGCTCAATAAGGAATAGCGGCCGCTCGGGTAGCGGGTGGCCGTTCATTCCGGCAGCGGATAAGGAAGCGTCAACACCTCGGCGTCGATCACCGGCGCCGAGCGTGTTGCCTGCGCTGCGGCGTCGCTACCAGCGCTCGCGCCGACTCCAGCGCTCGTGCCGCCCACCGGGCTGCCCGTCCCCGCCTCGGCAGTCGTACCCGTCGCATCCGCACCGGCCGCCGCCCCCCTTGGTGCTACCGCCAAAAACTCACACCGCCCATCCGTCAGGCTCACAGCCTCAACAACTTTAAACGCGCGTCCATCCGCCAGCGTCCCCGACTCGCCAACGGCCAGCGTGGCCGTCCCCCGCGACACAAACCGCTGCAGCCGCCGCTTCACCCGCCCGCGATAGTGCGCGCGCGCGATAACTTCCTGGCCTGTGTAACATCCCTTATCGAACGCGATGGCATCGAGCGCGTCGAGATTCAACATCTGTGCGACGAACTCCTCGGACGTCGCCGCATAGATCTGCGCTTCACCGTCCCCAATATCCAACAGCCGCCAAACATCCCGAGCGGCGGCATCACAGCCCGCAAGTGGCGCAGGCTCGCCAGCAGGGGAGAGCACCAACCAACGAGCCGGCACCGCTCCCACGCGCACGATGACGGTTCCCCCAGACAGCGACTGCGCGTGAACGGCTTCAGGAAGCATCAAAGCGGATGCCAGCGGAAGTGGCACCACCGACTCCGCTTCCTCCAACTGCGCCGCAGCCGAACTCAACTCACCCGCAGTTGCCGCCACTGCGCGCGCCTGCTCGAACTGCGCCGCGGCCCAACTCTTCGCACGCGCCTCAAACTCCGCAGCCGTGTCAGCATTCTCTTTATCGGCCGCCACGGAACCTGTTGGCTCCTTCACGTGTGCCTCGCTGGCCGCACGCCTATCTGCCCCAGTCCCATCCGCCCCACGCGGCGCCACCAACCCATCCACCCGCCACTCCGCGGAGTCGTCGGCAATCTTCACCTTCGCCCGAAGCACAAACTTTCCCAAGCGTCCCGCCACAGTCGCAATCAATTCCCGCGGCAAGACCGCCACCACGTCATCCGGCGCGAGCTGCACGAGCCGGAGCAACGCGATCGCGCGTCCCTGGGGATTGTGGTACCCCGCGAGTTGCGAGCGCTCTCCGGAGAGTCGCTCCACATCATTCGAAACCTGACCCTGCAGAAACCGCACAGCGTCCGCACCGCGAAACCGCAGCACTCCCAAATCGTCCAGCGAAATTAAATTCCAGTTCGTACTCATGTGTCCTCATAC
>JAQGOE010000207.1 GCA_028293725.1 Gammaproteobacteria bacterium
CTCACCTCGAGGATGGGGCCGTCGGTGGTGGTCTCGATACCCTCGGACATATCAGTCTCCTGTTACGCAGGCACTGCCTGCTCACGTCGAACCTGGGGCATCCCAGCGGGCTGCCCCGTGCGATGTATACATCGCACCCTTACGCGATGCGGATCAGCGCGTCGACGGCGACGGCGCCACGGCCAGCGGGCCGAACGATGACGGGATTGATGTCGATTTCCTGGAGTCTATCGACATTTGCCTCGGCGTAACGGGTGCAGGCGAGCGCGGTTTCCACGAGCGCCGCAATGTCGGCTGGTGGACGGCCGCGGTAGCCGGTGAGCAGTTTTCCGACCTTCAGTCTTTTCAAGGCAGATTCGATTGCCATTGCGGTGAAGGGCGGCAAGAGACTGACAGTGTCGCGCAAGAGCTCTGTCAGAACGCCACCGGCTCCGAGCACCAGCACCTGGCCGAATTGCGGGTCGACTGTCATGCCGATCAGTATTTCGGCTACGCCGTCCGAGATCATTTCCTCGACGAGGAGGGTGTCGGAGAGCTGCGCGAGGCGATCGGCTGCGACTTTGGCTTCTGCGGGCGTGCGGATGTTGATGATGACGCCGCCGACGTCGGATTTGTGCTCCAGGGAGGCGCTGGTGGCTTTCATGACGACCGGGAAGCCGATGGCTTCGGCGGCGGCTGGGGCGTCTTGGGCGTTTACGACGCGCGAGTGGGGGATGCGCACGCCGAACGCGGCTAGGGCGGCTTTGCCTTCGGGTTCGGTGAGGGAGCGGGCGTGTGCGGTGTGGTCGGGGGTGGAGACTGAGATTGACGCTGAGTCTGAGGTTGGTGCCGACGCCGATGGCGACGTTGAGGCTGACGCCGAGGCCGCCGTCGCGGAGGCTGTCGCCGAAGCTGATGCCGCCGACGCTGACCCTGACACCGATGCCGACGTCCTCAGTGCGACACCCGTGCCCGTTGACCAAGCCTCCCCAACAGAGGCGGCAAGATCGAGCGCCTCAAGGGCCTGACGCTGACCTTGGAGTGGCACCACGCCAGCGGCAAGGCACATCTCCCGCGTTTTGGCATCGAGCGATTCGGGTAGCGAGGAGATGACCGCCGCGCGCGTGCGCGCGCCTGGATACGCGGCGATAAATTCCTCGATGGCCGCGATGTAACTCGCCGGATCGGCCTTCTGCGCGGAGGGGCAGTCGATCATGAACCCTACGGCGTCGAATCCTGCCCGTTGCGCCACCGAGAACATCGTGCGCAGAGCGGGGCGGTCGAACCAGATGTGGGTGTGAAAATCGAAGGGATTCGCGATATGAACCCGGTCGGTGAGAATGTGACGCAGCAGCGTGACGGACTCGTCGGGAATGTTGGGGAACGTAATGTCGAGGTCGCGCGCCGCGTCCGCGGTCATGGCCATATCGCCACCCGACGCACCCATGATCAAGACCTTTCGGCCCGGGAGCGGCCCACCGGTATGCAACAGTTTCAAGGTCTCGCAAAGCGCGGCGAGTGAGTCGCATCTTGCGACACCAGCCTGCCGGCAGAATGCATCAAACACAACGTCCGCACCGGACAACGAGCCTGTATGGCTGCGCGCCGTTCGTGCGGCCGCTTCCGTCCGCCCAGCCTTCACGATGGCAATCGGCTTTCCAGCCCGGCGTGCCTTCTCAACGGCCTGCGCAAACCGTGCGGCGTCCTTTATGCCTTCAACATACAACCCGAATGCCGTCACGCGCTCATCATCAGCGAGCAGCTCGATCATGTCCTCGACGGCGAGCCGGGTCTGATTGCCTACCGTCAACACGTAGCCGATCGGCAGTGAGCGATCATTGAAAAGCAGATTCAAGGCGATGGTGCCGCTCTGGCAGATGAGCGCCACGCCGCGCTCGCGCCGTTCGCCGATGACTTGGTCGGGCCACAGAGCCGCACCATCGAAAAAATTGATCAGCCCATAGCAGTTCGGGCCAAAGAAGGGGAGGTCGCCCGCGCTGGCCACAAGGTCTCGGGTCAGCTGGTTGCCCTGGTCGGTCGCTGTTTCGGAAAAGCCGGCCGCAAAACACACGAAGCCGCCGGCATCCCGGCGTACGAGCGCCTGGGCGATGCTGGGAAGCTCGGTATTGGGGGCAGCGACGAAAGTGGCGTCGGGGGATCCGGGCAGCTCGTCGATAGAGCGGAAGTAAGGCGTGTCCGAGGTGGAGGGGCGCTTGGGATGAACGCGCCATATCTCACCAGAGTATCCAATGGCTCGAGAGGCTGCGGCGACGGCGTCGGCCCAATTGCCGCCTACCAGGGCAATCGTACGCGGCGCCAGCAGTCGCTTGATATTGGAAGCGTTCATGTACTGAGGGGCGCGCAAGTATCAAACTGCGCATGAAACTGCGGCAACATGCGCGGACGTGAGTGCGCCGTAGTCATGTTATTTACGAGGCCGCAATTCCATTCGCCTGGATCCCAGGGCTACTTTGGGTGCCGCCTCGGTGGCAGCCAGTTGGGCTGCGATGGCATCGGCCACCTCCGGCGGAAAGGGCGCGGTCGTCACCGTCCCACCCTGATGAACATGTAACAACATCAACTCCGCGGTTGCGGCGATGTCCGTGGCGCCTTCCCGGGTCATATCAAATGCCGCGTGCAATTTCTTCTGATCCGCGTCGAGTACGCGCACGTTGACCAGAACGATGTCGCTCTTCTTGATCTCGAGCAGATAGTGGATGTGCATTTCCACGGTATACAGGGTATTCCGTGTCTGCTCGCGGTAAGTCGCGTCCATATGAAGACGGTCCATGAGCGCATCGCAGGCGTAACTGACGATGAGCCCATAATAGGCATCTCTCAGATGGCCGTTGTAGTCGATCCACTCGGGCGCCAGCGCCGTGCGATAGATAGGCTCACTCACGAAGACGCCTCCCTCCCGACCGTCAACCGATCTGCAACCGCTCCCGAGTCTGCGCGGCAGTCATGACACGTGCACCCATCGCCTCGATGATGACACGCGCCTTCTCAACGAGTTGCGCATTGCTCGCATACACGCCACGACTCAAGTAGAGGTTGTCCTCGAGCCCCACCCGGACATTCCCGCCATTGAGAATCGACTGCGCCACCCAGGGCATCTGCATGCGGCCGATGGAGAATGAGGTCCAGATTGCGTCCGCGGGCAGGGTATTCACCATGCCCAACAGGTGCCCGGTGTCCGCCGGCACACCGTACGGGATGCCCATGCAAAGCTGGATCAGCGCGGGGGAGGGGATCAGATCCTCCTTGATCAACTGCCGGACGAACCAGAGGTTGCCGGTATCAAACACTTCGAGCTCGGGCTTCACGCCGAGGTCTTTCAGAATCTGCGCGCCTTTGCGCAGATAGTTCGGCGTCGAGACATACGCCCGGTTGCCGTCGCCGAAATTGAGGCTGCCGCAGTCGAGGGTTGCGATGTCGGGGCGATAAAGGCCCTCATGGCACAGGTCGATGACGTGCCGCATGCGGTCTTCCTGGCTGCAGAAGTCGCTTCCCTCGGCGGGAGTGTCCTTCAGGCCATTGTCGCCGACGACAATGTAGCCGCCCATGCCGCAGGTGAGGTTGACGATGACGTCGACCTTGCTCTCGCGGATGCGCTTCACGACCTCACGGTAGTGGCGCGTTTCCATGCTGAAAGCCCCGGTTTCGGGGTTGCGCACGTGAATGTGAACGATGGCTGCGCCGGCCTTGGCCGCCTCGATGGCGGTATTGGCGATCTGCTCCGGCGTGATCGCGCAATGGGGGCTCTTGGTGACCTTGGTATCGTCGCCGGTGACGGCGCACGTGATGATGACATCGGAAAGCATGAGACGTCCCTCGCAAGCAGCCCGTGGGCGTTTAATATTATGGGGACAATAATATAATGGGGCGGTGGGGCGCCGCAAGCGAATGGCTAAGCCATGTGCTACCTTCCCGGCCGCATGCCACCAGGCGAAAGACCCGCGACCGGAGAGGCCACGCAGCCGCCGGAACCCCGCGCTGAAAAGCTGAATACGAAGGCCGCCGGCATCGTCGGCCTCGCCGTGCTGTGCAGCCGGGTGCTGGGTCTGGTGCGTGACCAGATCTTTTTCGCCCTGTTCGGTGGTGGATTCATCATGGACGCGTTCACCATCGCGTTCCGCATCCCGAACCTGCTGCGCGATCTATTTGCCGAGGGAGCGCTGTCGACCGCGTTCGTGACGGTCTTCAGCAAGACCACTGCCGTCGAAGGGGACGCCGCCGCCTGGCGACTCGCCAACAAGGTCTCCAGTCTCGCGATTGTCGTTCTGAGCGCCCTCGTCATTTTGGGAATCGTGTTCGCTCCCTGGCTGGTGTCGGTGCTCGCGCCGGGATTCGAGGGCGACAAGGCGGTGTTGACCGTCACGCTGACCCGGATCATGTATCCGTTCATCCTGCTCGTGTCGCTGGCCGCGCTGGTGATGGGGATGTTGAACGCGAAGAACGTGTTCGGCGTGCCGGCGATGGCCTCGAGCTTCTTCAATCTGGGCTCGATCATCGGTGGCGTCTCGCTCGGCTGGTGGATGGACTCGAATTTCGGTCCGCGGGCCATTCTCGGGTTCGCGATCGGTACCCTCATCGGCGGTGGCTTGCAGTTGGCCGTGCAATTGCCGTCGCTGCGTCGTCTCGGGTATGTGTTTCACCCCGATTTCCGCTGGCGTGACTCGGGCGTGAAAGCAATCCTTCGCCTGATGGGACCTTCGGTAGTCGCGGCGAGCACGACCCAGGTGAACGTCCTGGTCAACTCGGTGTTCGCTTCGGGGCTCGGCGACGGTCCGACCTCCTGGCTTAGTGCAGCCTTTCGCCTGATGCAACTTCCGCTGGGAATTTTTGGTGTCGCGCTCGGCACGGTCTCGCTACCTCTGTTGGCGAGGATGGCGGCCACCGGCAACATGACTTCGTTTCGTACGGAACTGGCGCACGGCATGCGCCTCGCGTTTCTGATGACGATACCGTCGACTATCGGCTTGATCATGCTGGCGGAGCCGATCATGTCGGTGCTCTTCCAACACGGTAAGTTTGACGCTCACCAGACTGCGGAGGCGGCGGGAGCGCTCCGCTTCTACGCCCTCGGGCTATGTGGCTATGCTGCGCTCAAGGTGTTGGTGAATGCGTTCTACGCCGTCGATCGGCGCAAGACGCCGATGATCGTGAGCTTCATTGCGATGGCCTTGAATCTGGGGCTCAACTGGCTGTTCACGCTGCACCTGGGGTGGGGACATCGCGGCCTGGCTTTCTCGACCGCTTGTATCGCAACGTCAAATTTTCTGATTCTTTATTTCCTGATGCGCCGCCATCTGGGGCGGCTCGATTCGGGTCTGATGCTGAGCTTGCTTCTGAGGCTGGCGGCATCCTCGTGCGTGCTGGCCGCGATCTGCTGGGCGGGCTCGCACTTTCTCCTCGCCAATTGGGCCACTCAGGCCTTCATGCCGAAACTCATCGCCCTCGCCGTTGTCATCTCAGTGGGTGCTGGCGCGTTCTTCGTCTGTGCGACGGCGCTTGGCATCACCGAATTGCGCGAGGTTACTCGCGCCGTGAAGCGCAGAGTGTTGCGCCGGGTCTGAAGGCCCGGGGTATCGCTGCGGCCAACGGAATCGCGGCCGGCCGGAAGGTTAGAACCTCCTGAACGTCCGCTGAATCCGGGCACGTTGTGTGCGACGCCGACGCACAATCCATTTCACGGCAGGCGATGAGGGTGACATGAAGCGTTATATCTATTCTCTGGGCGCGGTGTTGTTGTTGGGTGCCGGCGTGCCTGCAATGGCGCAGGGGTACTACTACGGGCCGGGCCCGGATCTGCCGCTGCACTTTTACGTTGATGGCGGCTACAGCGTGATGACCGGTCAGACATCGAACTACCTCGATAACGGTTGGAACATCGGCGGCGGCGTGCAATGGCGTCCCACGCCGGGGCCGTTCTCCTTGCGCGGTGATTTGAGTTACAGCCGCTCCGATGCTACCAACCAGTTGCTCAACGAAGGCTCGGTCGAGAACCAGACACAGATCGACCACGGTTGGGGTGATCTGGTCAGCTTCGATCTCGATGGCGTCTTCGATATTCCGCTAGGCGGCGGCGTGAAGGCTTATCTCATGGCCGGTGGCGGTGGCGCTTATCGCCGCATCAGTCTGACGCAGACGGCGGGCTTCGGCGGGTACTATTGCGACCGTTGGTCGGGCTTCTGCAACGGCGGGTTTTTCCCGGGCGATGTGCTCGTTCAGCGTGACAGCACGACCCGTTGGGAGTGGAATGCGGGCGCGGGTATCAACTTTCCGCTCTACGGCGGTCAGTCATGGTTCATCGAGGCGCGCTACACCCAGATGCAGACGCCGGTACCGACGTCATATATTCCGGTGCGCGTTGGGTTCCGGTTCTAACGTAACTCGGTAGTTCTGACAAAACTCCGTCGGCCAGCGCCACGAGAAGGCACGCGCCGCCGCCAGAGGAGAGCACCTACCCTCTGCCGGCGGCCGTGGCCAATTCTATGCACGCTGTGAGGATACGCTCGAGCACGACGCGCATGGGCGCGGCGAACTTCTCGTCGTAGTCGACGGGCCAGTTGGCCGGCGTGACTTCGCCGAGAGGCTCGCGCAGGTATCCCCGACACGCGAGCTCCATTTGTACGGTAT
>JAQGOE010000264.1 GCA_028293725.1 Gammaproteobacteria bacterium
GGGTTTCGTGCTACGTCGCTGGCGAGCGCGGCAATCGCGCAGCCGTCTCCGGGATTGTCACGATGTTCCGCGGAAAGATAGGCATCGAGAAATTGCCGTCTCGCCGCCTTGGAGTTCCTTGCCGAAGTTATCTGGTCGGCCAGGTTCCCCATGACCCGGTCGATCACTTCCGTGACGAGCGCTTCTCTGGAGGCGAAATGGTTGTAGAACGGCCCATGCGTGAGCTTCGCGGCCTTCATGATCTCGGGAACACTGACTCCGTTGAGCCCCCGCTCCCTGAAAAGCCTGGAGGCTTCCTGCAGGATTCTCCGGTGGCGGGCGGCGGTCACATCTGCCGGGTATCTCACGCTTGTGCCTCACAATGTCTTGACACCAAGCATGACACTCATCATGCTACAAATCAAACATGATTATCATCATGCTTAAGCGGTTTATCGTCCGAAAGGAGAACCGAACATGCGTGCTGTTCATCTCACCGCCTATGGGAACCCCGTCGATGGCATCGAGTTCGTCGAGATTCCGGAACCACCTGAGCCAGGCGCAAACCAGGTTCTGGTCGGTGTCGAGTTCTCACCTATCAATCCCAACGACCTCTCGCTCGCGCGGGGCACGTATGCCGTGCGACCCGCACTTCCGACCGTAATCGGCAACGAAGGCGTCGGCCGCATTCTGCGCGCGGGCCCGGGCGTCAAGACCGTCAAAACTGGCGATCGCGTGGTGGTGCCTCTCTCGAGCTTCGCGTGGCGGGAGCGCATGTTGATTCCAGCAGAAGGCCTTTTCGCCCTGCCCACTCGAGCGGATCCGCAGCAACTGGCGATGCTGGGCATCAACCCGCCGACCGCAGCGCTCCTTTTGAGCGAGTTTGTCAGCTTGAAGTCCAATGACTGGGTCGTTCAGAACGCCGCCAATTCCGGTGTAGGGCGCTGGGTGATCGCATTCGCCAAGGCCCGCGGCTTCAGAACTGTGAACATCGTGAGACGTCCCGAGCTCGTGAGTGAGTTGAAGACTCTTGGAGCGGACGCCGTTCTCGTTGATTCCCCCGAACTCGGCCGCCAGATCAAAGAGGTGGTCGGTCAAGCCGACGTGCGCCTGGCGCTCGATGGGGTGAGTGGTCAGTCGACAGGAACATTAGCGGCGGCGCTTACGATGCACGGCACCGTGGTCGCCTATTCCGCCATGAGCAAGGCGCCCATCGCCGTAAGCCCTCTGGATGTAATCTTCAAAGCACTCACGGTGCGTGGCTTCTTCATGGGACACGCGGAGTATGCGGACAAGATCCCGGCCGCTATAAAACAGGCGGCCCAGATGATCGACACGGGCCAGGTGCGCATCCCGGTGGCCGCTAGCTATCCGCTCAAGGCAATCAAGGATGCAGTGGCACATGCCGAACGGGGTGGGAAGGTCCTTCTGGACGTTGCCGCGTGAGTTGCCGGACGTGCAGCGCTTCGGACTGGGCGGCATCCATGAAGGGGGGTTGGCGATCCGAGCCCTGCCCCCCGCGCCGGTGCCGCAGCACTCTCAGTTGTTCAAAGCCCCAGGTCTTTCGTAAGGTTGGGTACACACGGTTTTTGTTTCTCAGATTGCAGCAGGAATAAAGGCCCAGGTCGCCGTCGCGTGAACCGCGATTCCGGGAGTTCGGGGTTCGACGAAAGTGCACTCGGTAAAAATGAGCGTTCGCCCCCGTTTGCGAACGGTGGCAGCGACGATGACGTCTCCGTCCGGAATGGCGTTCATGAAGTCCGCAGCGATCGTTACCGTCGCGACGTTTCGCAATTCACCGAGGTGACCCATGATTGCAATGGCCATGGCCGCGTCGGCACACGCCAACAGGGCCTGGCCCGAAAGCGCGTTGCCAGGCCGCAGAATTCGGGCATTGCGCGGCAGACGCAGAACGGTGCCCGCGGGTGAGCACGCTTTCACGATCAGACCCAGCTCCCGCGTCCACGGGGATACCAGTTCCGCCAGAAATTCACTCGCCTCCGCGGGGCCGAACAGGGTGCGCGCCCTCAGCGCGCGCGCATCGGCCGGGGGGAAGTCCGACCCCGCGGAGTACGTCATCACTTCAACATTTTCGGAATCGTCCAGGCTGGAGGAGCACAAAGACATGTCATTTACCCCGAGTCAGTGCAACGCCCCTCACCCGGTTGGGCTCGAGGCAGGCGCGCATGGTGTCGGCTCGGGCGCCTGAGTTCTGTCAATCGGATGACACAACGGGGCCGCAGGGAAGCGGAAGTGGGAACAAGGGCCGTGTGTGAAGAGCCTCAGCGCTTGTGCAGGGCGAACGGCTCCGCGCGCTACAGGACGACTACTGTTCTCGGACGAGGGCTTCCAGGGAAGACGCGCTGCAGATCGTCAGGTGACCCCGTCCGGACACAATCCAGCCGTTAGCCTTCCAGACCTGCAGGTACTGGTTGACGATCTGACGCGAGACACCCAGGAACTGCGCAAGCTCTTCCTGCGAGAGGGCGAGCTTGATCCCGGACGGCGTGCGCGTGCCATTGAGTTGGGTGAGGCTCAGCAGTCGTTTCGCCATTCTTGCGGGAACGCTCAGCAGCGCCGAGTCCTCCATCAACTGTGCCGTCCAACGAACACGCCGGCATAGAAGCCCGATCAGGTGGGCAGCGAGTTGGGGTTCGGTACTCAACAACGCGAGAAACTGCTCACGCTTGAAAATGATCAGCTCGGTGCGAGCCATGGCGGTGGCTGTTGCGGTTCGCGGCTGGCCATCGAGCAGCGCGATCTCTCCGAAGGAATCGCCCGGCTCCATGATGTTGAGAAACACCTCTTTACCCGTGGGCAGACTGGCGCTGATGCGCACGCGCCCGCTAACCACCCCGCACAGGGAGTCTCCGGGGTCGCCACGCATGAAAACGATCGCATCCTTTTCGTAAACGCGCCTGGAGCCCAGTGCTGCGATTCGGGCTAGCGTTGCCTGCGGCAGTCCGCGGAACAGGCTGTCGCGCTCAACAACGGTTTTTGCGGTGATGGGCACGAGCCGGACCGGTCCAGTTGGGAGTAAAGCGTGGAGGCATTGGAGTATAGTCGCGTCCCCCAACCCTTGGGGTGACAGGAAATGACTCCCCGGCTCGAGCGCCTGACCACATACCTCCTGTTGGCTTGCTGCTGCGCTATTTCGCAGCCCGCATACGCACAGTACGAGGTCGAGCAGGAGAGGAGTATCTGGCTGCGGGGGCTGCTGGATGTGCGCCTCGTCAACGGCGGCCCGGCGGCCAGTTGGACCGACCGCGGCCCCGGCAAGATGCGCTATGGGGGCAGCCCGACGGACAATGGCTTTGAACGTGCAACTCGCCTGGTCCTCTCCCAGGCCGCATTGCAGATCGGTGCACTCCTCCCTTGGGACGTCCGAGCCCGGGCCCAGTTGAATATCGAGCCGGACATCGCAGGAAACTACCGACCCTGGCTCATCGAGGCCACCCTGCGTAAGGAATGGGGCGCAACGAACCGCGGCTGGGGCCTCCAGGGAGGTGCGATGAACGTGCCTTTTTCCCTCGAGAACACGGGCCCCGGTTGGACGCCGGCCTATACGATTTCCGCCTCAACCCTCAACAGTTGGCTCTGGGAGGACATCAGCCTGGCAGGGGCCGAGGGCGAGGGATGGTATGTGACCCGGTCGGGCATCCGGGTCGGCGCCCTAATCGGAGCCGGATATGGCGGTGACCAGATCGGTCGAATCCTGGCCCTGCGCGGCTGGGTCATGGGGGACACGCTGGCGGGCATCAATGGCGATCTCGCCTTGCCGGGGCGCAATGATCGAAACAGCCAATTCAACGACCGGGACCACCGGGCGGCCGTGTATTCGTGGCTCTCCGTGGGCGATGCCGGAGAGATCGCTTCGGCCCGGCTGGGAGTCATGGATAACCGCGGCGACGAAAGCAGTCCCGGCGTGTGGCACACCCATTTCACGACCCTTGGCATGGTTTTGCACCCATATAGTCGCATCGACGTTCTGACGCAGTACCTGGAAGGAACGGCGCGAGTGCGTTCCCCGGCAAATGACAGCGCGATGTCTGCGTTCTACGCCCTCGTCTCGTATCACACCCTCAGACAGCGAGTGAGTGTTCGATACGATTCCTTCCGCGTCCACGATCTGGACGGGGGGCCCTCTACGAACGAGCACGGTCACGCGGTTACCACCGCGTACCTCGTTGAGTTCGGCTTGCGTAGCCGCGTCGCATTGGAGCACATCTGGATGCACAGTTATCGGGAGGCAACGGGGTCGGTGAACCCGACTCCTGACGGATGGCAACTCAGCTATAGGTTTCGCTACTGAGCAACGAATGGCCCGTCACTTCCTCAATCGGCATTGGCTGGCTCTTCTCGCCATGCCGCTGGCGCAGCCGGCGGCGGCAGCCGGGTCCGTCTCCGGAAGCGTCACGGCGCCGCAAGGCGCTGCCATCGCCGGCGCGGTCGTGTTCGTACAGGTGCCCTCCCCGCCGACCGCCAGTCAGCACGCAACCGCGGTTGTCGATCAGGTCGAGAAGACATTCGTTCCCGGAATATTGCCGATCATGGTCGGCACGTACGTGCGCTTCCCGAACCACGACCAGATTCAGCACCACGTTTATTCGTTCTCACCGACCAAGACCTTCGAGCTGCCCCTGTACAAGGGAGAAGACGCGCCGCCCGTGCTCTTCGACAAGGCGGGTGTCGTCAAGATCGGTTGCAACATCCACGACTGGATGTCAGGCATCATCCTCGTATTACCGACTCCCCACTTCACCGTCACGGACGCGAGCGGGAAATACGTCCTCGAAAATGTGCCGGAGGGAAACTACACGTTGGTCGTCTGGCATGCCCAGAGCCATGTGAAGCCCGAAGACACCGCCCGGCAGATCCAGGTTCGCGAGGATGTAGGGAACGTAAACTTCACACTGACCCTGTCCCCTGCCCGACTCCGCCCCGCAGTGCACGGCAGCCGGGCAGATCCGTGATTTTGCGCCCGGGACGCAGTCTGCGGACGGCGATCTTCGTCGCCTTCTCGACACTCATCCTGGCCGTTCTCCTGGCCACGCTCGGCCTGACACAGTGGGTGGTCGGCCGGGAGGCGGTCCGGGGGCTCAGCCGCGACCTGCGTACGACGGGCCAGGTCTTCGCGAGCCAACTCGAGGAGCGGGCCGTTCGCCTGCAGACCAACTCGACCCTGTTGGCGAGCGATTTCGCGTTGAAACGCGTCTTCGCCACGCACTTCGACCCTGAAAGGTACGATGCCGAGACGCTTGCCTCGGCGGGTCTGAGTTATCGGCAGCGCCTGGGCGTGCAACTGGTCTGGATGACGGACGAAGCAGGGACACTACTCGCGGCCTCGCCCGCCGGAAAGCCGCTGGGCCAGTCCCTCGCCGCTTTCGCCCCTCTCAGGGAGGCAATCGAAAGCCAGGCCGCCGTGACAGGCATCGTGGAGGTCGACGGGGAGATCTACCAGATGGTTGCGGTCCCCGTGTTAGGTCCCGATGTGATCGGTTTTCTGATGCTCGGTCAGGTCATCGACGACTCGGTCGCGTCTCGTTTGAAGAAAGACACGCATTCCGACATTGCGTTCCTGACGGCATCGCACGTATTTGCATCGTCCTGGCCGACGTCAGGGCAGCACGAGCGCGTACGCTCCGCCGTCTCGCAGTTAGCAGCGCTGTCAGGAAGAAGCGACACACTCGATCCGGTCCCGTTGCAGGCCGGCGCCGAGAGATTCCTGTCGCTTGCCGTTCCGATCGAAGCTCACCTGTCGCACCCGCTGTACGCGCTCATCCAGGGCTCATACGATGCGGCCCTGGCACCACTGCACGCATTGCAATGGCGGATTGGCGCAATCGGTACACTTGGGCTCGCCGGTGCGCTGCTGACAGGGATGCTTCTCGCCCGCAGCATCACCAGGCCGGTCAGGACCCTCGTGCAGGCCATGCATGTGGTGTTAGGAGGTAATCTGCGCCACCGTGCGCAGGTTGAGCGCAATGACGAGCTCGGCTTTCTCGCGAACTCCTTCAACGAAATGGTGGGCGGTCTGCAGGAGCGGGAGCGGATCAAGGACACGTTCGGCCGTTTCGTATCCCGCGATGTGGCAGCAGCCGTTCTCAGCGGCCGCGTTCCCCTGGCCGGAGAGCGGCTCGAAGTGAGCATCCTGTTTCAGGACATCCGTGGCTTTTCGGCGCTCGCGGAGCAACTGGATCCGGCGGCGCTGCTGCAGGTGTTGAACCAGTTCTTCACTGAAGTCGTGACGGCGGTGGAGGCTGAGGGCGGCGTCGTAAAGCAATTCACCGGCGATGGCGTCATGGCGCTGTTCGGCGCTCCCCAGGCCAGCGCGGATCATGTCGAGCGCGCTGCCCGCGCGGCACTCGGAATCGTCGAGCGCGTGGCCCGACTGAACGTCCTGCTGCATTCCGGTGAGACACCGCCGCTGCAGATCGGCATCGGAGTTCATACGGGCGAGGTGATCGCGGGCCTGATAGGTCCCGATGCACGAGTGGAATACGGGGTTGTCGGAGAGCCGGTCAACCTGGCCAGTCGCATTGAAGCGTTGACCAAGGATCTGAAGGCGACAATTCTCGTGTCTAGAGAAATCGCAGCCCGGCTCGGGCCGCGGTTCGTGCTGGGCCGCACTGCCGTGTTGCCCGTCAAGGGCCGGACCGATCCGATCGAAGTCGTTGAGCTCCTGGCCCACCCCACGGGTGCCTGATGGGCTCACTTAGCGCACCAGACACCCGAGGTGGGTTCCGACTTACGGTTGGAAAACCTGGCCGTTATTTAAGCTGCCGCAACGGGCCAGTGTCATCAGCGAAGTTCGCGGTGTTCAGGACCTGAATCCCCGCGTTGTGTTCGCCGTTGAATGGCGTCACCGTAGCCGGGCAGCCGGCATTCTGAGCGTCCGTGGGCGAGTTGAACCACAAGCCCAGATGATACATCTGGAGTGGAGCTGTGGGAGGGTTCACGCTCGCATCCGGGAACGGGCCGCCGAAGACAACGGGAGCAGGTGCGCTACCGGGTGCGACGGTGAATGTCTCGATGCTGAAGATTCCCCGGACGTGCTGAAACGCGTTGCCATACTCATCGCTCTCCACATCAGCCTGATACCAGGACATCCCAAACGGGGCCTTCGGCACCTGGAGGACAAAGAAGTCGAAGCCGGTCTTCGGGGGCAGGCCATGCGCCGAAATGTATAGATCCTGGGCGGTGCCGTCATCGACCACCCTGACATCGGCGCGCGCATGCGGGAGGCAGGTAGCCGCGCCGGCCGATACGGCCATATCGAACTCAATACGCTTGTGTGGGCCCTTGGCGAACGCTGTTCCGGTCGTCAGCAGCAGGGCCGCGACTACCGCGCCAACGCGGCGTGACGTTGCAGAAATTTGTGTATTCACGAGACTTCTCTCCGTTGTCGATTGATTGGGGTGAGACCAGACGCGGGAGTGATGATGCCGGCGGGCGCGGGGGTGTTCTGTCAAGCGCTTGACACAACCGACGGAGCGGAATATCGGAACTCAACATGGACGCTTCAGCACGCCTCGGCTACCCTTGAACTCAAGGGGGAAAACATGAAAAAACTCACTTCGCTGTGCCTGGTCCTGCTCGCTTGCGCGTCCGCTGTGCAGGCTGCATCCAAACCTGCACCCGCGCCCGCTCCGAGCTGCGACCGCGAATGTCTGCGCGGCATGATCACCGCGTACCTTTATTCGCTCGTGAAGCACGACACGAGCAAGCTTCCACTCAGTGACAAAGTGCGCGTCACCGAAGATGCCGTCGAAAAGCCGCTCGAGAAGGTCGGCCTCGTGAAGACGGTGACCCGCCTGCGCGGCTATCGGCAAGACTTTCTCGATGAGCGCGGCGGCATGGCCGCCACCGGCGCCATTGTGGAAGAAAGCGGCGCGCCGACGCTGCTGGTGGTACGCCTCAAGGTGGTCGACCGGAAGATCACCGAGATCGAGACGGTCGCGACCCACAGCCGCTCCGAAGGCCTCATCTTCAACATCGACGGACTGAGCGCGCCGAGTGAAGGAATGAACTACGCGCCGCGTTCGGAACAGCTCGCCTCGCGCGAGGACACCCTCAAGGCAGCGCTGCACTATCCGGAAGGGCTGAACGCGGCGAAAACCTTCGCCGATGTGAACGCGCCCTTCACACCGAATGCCTATCGATACGAGAACGGACAGATCATGGCGGGGCCGGACTGCAAGTTCGCGCCAGGCTGCCAGAATATCTCCACGCAGTCGCTCGCCATCTTCAACCGGCTGGGTAAAGTCACGACGCGCGTCGTCGGCGTCGACGAGCGAATGGGCATCGTCTTGTTGCGGCTGAACTGGGGCGTGCGCGAGCCCACGGGCGATCAGCTCACGGCGTTTGAAGCATTCAAGGTGTATGACGGGCAGATCCACGCGGTCGAGGCGTTCATACGCATCCTGCCGCTGGAACTGGCCAAGGGCGGGTGGGACTAACCGCCTGGACTCGCCCGGCGGTGAAAAATACTACTTGGCAGCCATTCCGGTCGCGCGCCGGCGTTCGCAATCCTGACTGCCAGCGCCGCGACATACGCATCGAGCTTTGCCGCGTCCTCTTTGAAGATCCCCGGCTGATCTAAATCATCTGAAGGCGCGTGATAGCGGTTTGCCCGCCAGTCGTGCTCGATTTTGAACTCCGGCGTGCCCTTTGCGAATCCAAACTTGAAAGCCAACGAGGGCACGCCCTCGCGCACGAAGCTGTACTGATCCGTGCGGATGAAAACGTTTCGATCGGGCAGCGGATCGGGCGCCAACACGAGTCCGCGCACGGCCGCCACCGCCGCGGCATCCGCCCCGAGGGTACTTTCATCGGCGCCCGGCACGAACACGCTTTTCAGAGGCCACAACGGTAACGGCATGTCAAAGTTCAGATCCGCCACAATGGAATCCTTAGGCACGGTCGGACGCGAAGCGAAATAGTGCGACCCTAACAGCCCTTTCTCTTCCGCCGTGACGATCAGAAACAGAACCGAGCGCCGCGGACGCTGCCTGGCTGTCTTTAGCCGGTGAGCAATATCCAGAACCGTCGCGACTCCGGACGCGTCGTCCATCGCACCGTTGTAGATACGATCGCCGCTGATCGCTGCTCCTATGCCCAGGTGGTCGAGATGAGCCGACACGACCACATACTCTTTCGCCAACTTGCGATCGCGGCCCTGCAGCTTGGCGACGAGATTGGGTGATGTCACCGACTCCCGGCGGGCCGCGATGTTGGCCTCGAGCTGAGTTGGCAGGTCAAAATGCGGCAGAGGCTTCGAGTCGTCCGCCAGCGCGCAGAGCTCCGCGAAGGTGTGCCCGGTACCTTTGAACAGGGTCTCCGACTTCTCAGGATCCAAGCTGGCCAGGAAAAAGCCATCGGGAGTGTCGCGCAATGCGCTGTCTGTCAGATACATGCCAGGCTGATCCGACAGGAGCTTCTGCCGCGCCCACGGAATCTCCACCTGCTTTGGCGTCGTGAGTGAGACCACTCCTACCGCCCCAAGCTTTCCGAGCATTTTCGCGCGGGCGAAACGGGCGTTCGACTTGATGGAGCCACTGATCTCGGCCGGGCCGCCACTCAACACCACGGCGATCTTTCCCTTGAGCTCTACTCCCGCGATGTCGTCGTACCCCTGCTCCGGAAGGTGCAGGCCGTAGCCGATGAATACCAACGGTGCCGCTACCCGGTTTGGGCGAGGCGCGCCACCGGCGGCAATGATGAGATCCTCGCCTGGTTGGGCTGGAATCGGCTCCGCTCCGGGGGTCTTGAACTCGGCGCGAGAAGCTGCCTGGTCGACCGTCTGCTGCTCGAAAGCGACGGGCTGCATGAAACCCTCTACACCCGCTGCCTTGAGCCCCTCAGCCTCGAATCGTGAAATGACATACTTCGCGGAGCGCATGTAACCGGGAGACCCCGTCAGGCGTCCTTCAGTGCTGTCACCGGCCAGCGCAGTGATGTCCGCCCACCATTGGGCGGCGGGTTTCACGTAGGACTCGGTAGGAGCGGTGGCGGCCGCTGCAAGTCCGGAGGCTGCCAATCCCAAAGCGATCGCCCCCAAATACGACAACCTGATGAACATGTCTCTCCTCATTAAGCGAAGGAATACAGGAGCGGGCGCATATGCCTTACGCCGGGCGGTGTTGCGTGCCTAGGCCGACGGTGATCGCCAGCAGGCGAGCCGGCTCACTCACCTTGGCTGTGTGCCACACTCCTTTCGGAATCACAAGCAAGCGTCCCGCGCTGAGAACGACCTCCTTCAAACCGTGGGAAAGGTCCAAAACAAATGTTGCTTTGCCTTCGAGCATGAAAAGAATTTCATCACCCGCCGGATGCATTTCCCAGTTGGTCCAATCGGCGACCATAGGCAACGCCGACAGCAGCCTCCCCTTCTCGCTGCCCATCAGCCGCCTGATGCCAGGATCGGTCGCAGCGCCGGACATCAACTGACTCCAAAAGTCCCCACCACCTGGAAGGAGGACCGCCGTGCCATCCGGCTCCAACAGCAAATAGTTCTTCAAAAGGTCGCTCGTATCGTTTGCCATCGTGCTCCCTCCGTTATATGGTCACTGTCATGTGTGAGCGCCAAAATGCGTGCTGACTCGATCCTAAAAGCATGGGCTGGCAGAGCAAGCGTTGCAAGTACCCAAGGTGCTCATGGCCTACATGAGTTGGTCGCTGTCCTGGTGGCGGCCCTGCTGATTCTGCCCTGCGCGGGCAATGCCCGGACGCCCGTGACGAGACAACTCGACGCGGCGGCCGTCGCAACCTCCGACATCTACGGCGCCAGGGCCACCGCGGAGATTCTGAAGGCCGGTGGCAACGTGGCGGATGCGGCCGTTGCGGTCGCATTTGTTGAGGCAGTGACCTACCCGGAAGCGGGTAACATCGGCGGCGGTGGCTTCACCACTCTTTGGTTTGATGGGAAGCCCTACTTCCTCGACTACCGCGAGACCGCGCCGGCGGCAGCCACCGCGGACATGTTTCTCGACGCGAAAGGAGAGGTTGTCCTCAATCGCAGCCTCGTCGGCAACTTGTCGTCCGGCGTGCCGGGCACGGTCCGCGGTATGGCCGAACTGCACCATCGCTTTGCACGCCTGCCATGGGCCAGGGATCTCCAGCCCGCGATCACCCTCGCCCGCCGCGGCTTCATTGTCGATGCGAATCTGATCGCTCAATTGCATAGCAGTGATGTAAACGGATTCAACGGAACGACCAACTTCGAGCGCTATTTTGGCCAGGTGCACGTCGGACAAACTCTTCGCCAACCGCAACTGGCCGCGACCCTGAGCAGGATAGCTCACGACGGACCGGACGAATTCTATACGGGGATCACCGCCGACCGGCTCGTTGCCCAAATGCAGCGGGGAGCCGTCAAAGGCCTGATCACGAAGGCCGATCTGGCCGGCTACCGGGCGATCTGGCGCGACCCGCTGATCGCAAAGTGGCGCGGATTCGTGGCGATCACCGCGCCACCGCCCAGCTCCGGCGGTATCGGGCTGATGCAGATGTTGCAGATGAAGGAAGATGCGGCTGCCCTATTCCGCGGCGTTCCACTGAATTCGCCACAATACATTCATCTCGTAGCAGAGATCGAAAAGCGCGTGTATGCCGACCGTGCGGAGTACCTGGGCGACCCCGGTTTCGTGCAAGTCCCGGTTGACCGGCTCCTGGACCCGAAATACAACGCTCTACGGGCGTTTGCCATCGACCCGGATCGACCCTCCGTGCTGGCCTCAGTTCGCCCCGGCCTGGAAAAGCCGCAGACAACCCACTTCTCCATCATTGACGCACAGGGTAACGCGGTCTCCAACACCTACACTCTCAACGGGTGGTTCGGATCCGGGGTGGTGGTTGAAGGCGCAGGCTTTCTCATGAATGACGAAATGGACGATTTCTCGGCCAAGCCCAACACGCCCAATGGCTCCGGGGTTGTCGGCGGAGACTTCAATGCCATTGCTCCCGGCAAGCGACCCTTGTCGTCCATGACTCCGACCATACTGACCCGGGACGGCAAGGTGTCCATGGTGATCGGCACTCCGGGAGCCTCCCGCATCTTCACCTCTATCTTTCAGGTGTTGGTCGACGTCTATGACTTCAACTTGCCGATCGCCGCAGCCCAGAAGCAGTTCCGCTTCCATCACCAATTGCTGCCGGACAACGTGATCTTCAATGAGCCCTGGGCACAATTCCCCGCAGAGCTGGTAAAGGCTCTGCAAGCCCGGGGCTACACGGTGCAAGAACAGGATTGGAATGGCGACATCGAAGCCATTCAGATAGTGGGCCGAATGCCGGTTCCCTCCGCAGATCCCCGCGCTCGCGGGGTCGCGATGGTGATTCACTAGAAGACGCCGACAGGCCGCCAAAACCTGGGCAACGATTTTCCAAAAAATCTGCTACGTCGCGATCCGTTTCCACCCTCCGGGTCGTCCTTGGTGTGTCCGAAACAGCAAGCAAATATGACGATGTCAGCAACCAAAGCAGTTTTTGTCCTGATCCACGGCGGTTGGCACAACCATTCGGCGTGGGACAAAGTTACGCCACTACTCAAAGCCAACGGCTTCGCGGCTTTGACGCTCGACCTTCCCGGCGCGGGGGTCAATGCGATAGCACCAACGTCGCTCGGTGTTCGCCCGTTCGACCCCATTGCGTTCGGCGCCGAGCGATCGCCCATCGCCGGCGTTACGCAGGCGGAGCGGACGCAAGCGGTAGTCGCGTTGGTAAAAGAAGCTGCGTCACTCAGCGATGGCAAGGTCATCCTGGTCGGGCACTCGGCCGGCGGGATGACGATTTCGGCGGTCGCCGAGCAGGTTCCGAACCTGCTTCTCGCGGTCGTCTATCTTGCCGGGTTCATGGTGCCGAACGGCGTGCCGTTGCTCGCGATGCTCCAGCATGAAACCCTGTCTTCGGCCCTGGCGCCCGGGCTGTTCGTGGGCAACTCCGCCGCCATCGGCGCGACCAGGATCCATGTCGGATCAACCGACAAAGCCTACAGATCGCTACTCAGAGCCGCGTTTTATGGTGACGTGTCGGAGTCCGAATTCGCGCATGCGGCGTCGCAACTTCACTGCGACGAATCGAATGCTGGCGCCATAGCCCCATCGCAAATTACACCTGGAAGATTTGGCACGGTGCCGCGCCATTACATCCGCTGCACACACGATCGCGCGATTCCGTTGACCGGTCAGGATCACATGATTGCGACGGTTGACGGTGCCATCGGCGGCAAGACAACTACCCACACATTGGATAGCAGCCACTCGCCATTCCTGTCACAACCGGCCACGCTGGTGAAGATTCTCATCGACATTTGTGTCCAATCCTTGGCGGAACAGAGCGCGGAAGCGCTGTAGTCTCGATACATGAACACGGACGAATTCGAGGATCGTCTGAAAGCGCTGCGGCCACGCCTCCATCGCTACTGCGCGCGCATGACGGGATCGGCGGTCAACGGCGAGGATGTATTGCAGGACGCCCTCGTCAAGGCCCTTCACGCGCGAGCCCAGGGCGCCGCAGTGGATAATCTCGAGGGCTGGCTGTTTCGCATTGCCCACAACGCGAGCCTCGATTTCCTGCGCGACAGGTCCCGGAACACGGTCGTTCCGCTCACCGAAGACGTCGAAGCGGCGCCCATACCCGAGTCGGACATTGTTGCGATCAGCTTTCAGACGTTTCTGCGGCTGCCTGAACTGCAGCGCTGCGCGGTGATCCTCAAGGATGTTCTGGGTCATTCGGTCGAGGAGATTGCAAGCATCGCCGGGTGCTCTCCGGCAGCCGCCAAATCGGCGCTTCAGCGCGGACGCGCAGCGCTGCAGCGACTCGTGCAGGCGCCCGAAGACACCCGGCTGCCGCTGATGTCCGATTCGGACCGGCGGAAGATCACCGCTTATGTCCACCTGTTTCGGAGCGGCGATTTCGACGCAATCCGCGCCATGCTCGCCGATGACGTGAAGCTCGATCTGGTGAACCGGCTCAAACTGGAAGGGCGCGACAAGATTGGCCACTATTTCACGCGCTATGCGGAAGTGACGAAATGGCGGTTCGCCCTCGGCGCGGTTGAAGGACAGCCGGCCATGTTGGTCTTCGACAGTACCGGCCCGATGGAAAGACCTGCGCATTTTGTTCTGATCGACTGGTCGGAAAGCCGGATCATCGAGATCCGGGATTTCTTGTTCGCTCCCTATGTGCTCGAAGCCATAGATTGGGTGCGGTTAGGCTAAAGGCTCATCTCACGCTGTCCCTCGGGCGGCCTCCAGGATCAGGTCCGCGATCACGTCCGGATGGGAGATCAGTGACAGGTGGCTTGCCTTCACTTCAATCGTCTTAGCGCCCATGCGCTTGGCCATGAAGCGCTCAAGATCCGGATTGATGGTGCGGTCCTCGGTCGACACGGCATAGAAACTCGGCTTCGATCGCCAGGCCGCTTGGGTGGTCCTGCCTGCTAGCAGAGCCTTATTAAACGGTTCCTGGACCGCATAAAGCACCTTGGCCTTCGCTTCCGGCAGGTCGCCTGCGAAATCCCGCAAGAACGCCTCTTCACTGAGGCGTCCCTCCTCGCCATCGAAAATGATGCCGGCGGAGGCCGGTGGCGTGGGAAATTTCTTGGCCAGCGCGGTGTAATCCTCGCCCGCATCAGGCGCTCGCGCTGCCACGTAGACGAGGGCCGAGACATTCGGATGCATACCCGCTTCGGTGACGATCATTCCGGAAAAGGAATGGCCAACCAGAACTGTCGGGCCATCCTGCCGTGCCAGCACTCGCTGGGCCGAGGCAACCGCTTCAGGTAGCGTCGTCAGAGGGTTTTGTACGGACGTGGCATTGAGGCCCGCCGCTTGCAATCGTGCGATCACCTCGGACCAAGATGATCCGTCGGCGAAGAGGCCGTGCACGAAGACGACGTTACGCGCCTTGGTCGCAGTTGCCGTAGCACCCATGCCGCGGGTGGATGCCAATGCGGCTCCTGCAACGAGGGCCGCCGAAAAAGTACGTCTGTTAATAACCATGAAAATATCTCCAGCCTCCACGGTTTAGGATGTAGTAAAAATTCGAGCTGGCGGCGAGGCGATCGGAACTGGCAACGGGAGCTACGAATTCCTCCCGGCGGCAAGTTTTGGCAGCAACTGCCGAAGCTTGCGGCGGCCATGAAACATTCGCGTCTTCACTGTGCTCAGAGGGCACCCAACACTGTCGGCAATCTGTTGGCACGAGTGGCCCTGGCGATAGCATAGCTCCAACGCCGTGCGCTGCTGCTCGGGCAAGAGTGCGAGCGCGGCATCCAGCCATTCGCACAACTCGTCGTTGCACCAAGGGTCGTGGAGCTCCTCAACATGAGAATCCGTCGGGGTGGTGGCCGCGCTGTCGAGCCTTCGCAGAGCTTTCAAGCTCAGTATCCGCGCGATGCCGAAGATCCAGGTGGAAACGCTGGAAGCGTGCCTGAATCGAGCCGCGGACAGCCAGACTGTTGTGAGCGTTTCGCAGCTGAGCTCCTCTGCCAGATCGCGTCGCCGGGTTCGCTTCAGCGCGAAGGCTCGAATCCGGCCGGAGTATCGCGAGTGAATCTCTGCGAATGCAGCCCTGTCGCCGCAGGCTATTGCGCATATCAGCGCGCGATCGCGCTCATTACCGGTTTCCACAGACGGCCAACGCGAGACCGGGGGTGAGCGGCAGGCGACCGGAATCACCATCCCGGCCCAGCCACGAATCCGCCATGGACGAGAACGATGGAGAGCACACTTTCTCTGACACCCGTCATACGACTCTCCCTGCAAACTCACGAACGTCGCATCATGCAGGCGGCACCGGCACGGGTCCTGTACGAATGGGCCGTTCGTTGAACGATCCGGCCACGTTGGCCGCTCACAGTTCAGCTCAAGAAGCGGCATGCCCGGCGACGAGTAGCACAGGCATAGCCTGTGCCGCGACCGACCGCAAGGTCACCGCGACATCGTCCAGACCCATCCACGAATCCGCCATCGACGAGAACGATGGCAACCAAACTGTCTCTGACACCTGTCATACGACTCTCCGCAAACTCACGGCAGATCGCATCACGCGAGCAGCGCCGGCACGGGTCCTGAACGAATCGGCCGTTCGCTGAACGATCGGGCCGCCTCTAACGCCACGTCACCGTCACAACACCTTTGCTACTTCGGTAGCAGTCCCCACGGCGCCCTTTCGGGTGTGCGCCAATGATGGATGGTTTCTTCCTTCCAAATGGAAACGCCTTGCGCATCTCTTGTCAGCATTCGTGACTACGTGCGCCACCGTTGTGAGCGTGCGACAGGAGGGGGGAATGTCTGTCAAGTCAGAAGGTCTGTCGCTTTCTATCCGGACGGCAGTGGCGGTTGCCTTTGGCACCGTCGCGATGTTGTCCTTCACGGCGCCTGTAGCAGCCGCCGATGCCGATGCCACAGGTCCGACGCCGGCTGCGGCTAGCGCGGACGCGGGCTCTCCGTCCGTTCTCGAAGAGATCACGATCACCGGCACACGCATCAAGCGTAAGGACCTGGAGTCGAACAGCCCACTCATCACTGTCGACTCCGCGCAGATCGAGCAGCGTGCTGGCCTGAACCTCGAGTCATACCTCAACCAGCTGCCGAACTACAACCCGGCCCAGACGCCGACGACCGACAACTTCGATGTGCAGCCGTCAGCCGTCAATACCGTGGGTATTTCCACCATCTCACTGCGCGGCTTCGGCCCTAACCGCAGTCTGGTGCTCGTCGACGGTCACCGGACTACCCCCGTCAACGCGCTGATGGTGACAGACATCAACAGCATCCCTTCCGCGATGATCGACCGTGTCGAGATCATCACTGGTGGCGCTTCGGCGACCTACGGCGCCGACGCCATCGGCGGCGTGACGAATTTCATTCTGAAGAAGAATTTCCAGGGTGTGCAGCTCGACGCGCAGGACGGCATCACCGAGGCCGGTGACGGTAACGAGTCACGGGTGAGCGCGCTGATGGGCACCAAGATCGGGGATGGGAAGGGCAACCTGATCATGGGTGCGGAATGGTACGACCGCAAAGGGGCGTTCCAGCGTAACCGCGATTTCTATACCCGCAGCTGGACTGACCCCAACGCGCCGCAACAGTCGGCGGCCGGCCCAGTGCTTTTCGTCCAGGGCTACAATGGCTACGGCAGTGGCACCGCCCCACCCAGTCCTGCCTCGATGGCAGCTGTGTTCCCCAACCGGCCACTCAACGCTGCGGGGGGCCCGTTGGTGTACCCCTACCCGCAGAGCGGGATTATCCAGAACCTCTACTTCAACCCGGGTGGTGGGATCTGGGCACAGACCGGGCCGATCGGCACCAGCGGTTTTTCGGGTCCGACTTCAGGGGGTGGCTATGGGCTGCAGAACGCCCTGGACACCACCATGCCGAACAACTCCACGGCGCCTGCGCCGAATGAGATACAAACACTGAAGTGGAACAATCCGTTGGCGTACGTGAGCTCACCCCAGACGCGCTATTCGTTCTTCGCCAACGGCAACTACGATATCACCGACAACATCCAATTCTACACCAACGCCCGTTTTGCGCAGAGCCGTACTCAAACGCTGCTGCCCACGCCTACTACCGCGACCTTCGGTTGGGAAGCGGATGTGCCGTACAACGCCGCGACAGACAGCCCGATCAATCCGGCGCTGATGAACTCGACGACGCCCCAGCCGACTTTGTCCGCCATCGCCGCATCCTTTGCCGCCAACCCAACGAGCAGCAATCCCAACTGGAACCCCAACTTCGTTGCGATCGGTACCAAGGGTGCGCAGCACCCGGTACCCTGGCAGCTGGCGTTGTTGCTGAACTCCCGCAAAACCGGCGCCACCCCCCTGGCCGGAGGGCCGTCTCCGTGCTTCCCGCAGGTCTCGGCCACTCTGTGCTCGAGCGCGCCCAGCAGTTGGATGTTGAACTACTATCCCGAGTTCACCGCTCCCCAGCGCTCGACTGTGGACACCTCGTCCTCGTGGCAGATCGAGACGGGTTTCCGCTTCCCGCTGTTCAGCGACTGGACAGGAGACATGTACTATTCCCGCGGCCAGTCCCTGAACTATGAGAGCGGCTACGGCAACGACTCCCTGGATCGCCTCCGGGCCGTGATCCAATCCCCCGGTTATGGCCAAGGCCAGTCGTTCCAGGGCAATCAAAACGGTGCCAATCTCGGGTTTGGCACCTCGGTGCCCAGCACCTGTACCAGTGGATTCTACGGCGCGATATTCGGTGACAAGGTCGCGCCGTCGGCCGATTGCCAGAACGCCGTAAGCTCAGTGCTGCAGACAATGACTGCCATGCAGCAGGACATCGTCGAGGCGAACTTCGCGGGTAGTCTGTTCAAGCTGCCGAGCGGCGAGGTGAGCGCCGCGTTGGGCTATCAATATCGCCGCGATTCCGCGCAGTTCCAACCGGACAACTTGCAGGCGACCAACTCCTTCCTCGATCAGCCGGTCGGCTTATACCCGCTGGGGACGCTGCAGAGCAACCAGATCACCGCAAAGGACGGCTACGCGGAGCTGTTCATCCCGGTCCTATCCGATCTCGGTATCTTGAAGAAGCTCAATTTCGACTTAGGTGGACGGTATTCCGCCTACAGCGTCACGACCAACTCGACGACTTTCAAAGTCAATATGGATGCCCAGCTGGGCCGCTCGCTGCGGTTGCGTGGCGGCTTCAACCGAGCCACGCGCGCTCCGAATCTGGGTGAGCTGTTCCTCGGTGAGCAGGAGTACTTCGGCGGTGGCGCGCTGTTCGGGGATCCCTGCTCGGTCCGCTCCAACGCGCCTTATGGCGCCGGCGGCGCGACTCCGGACAAGTCGCCCTCGGGTTCGCCGGCGGGTGTTGCGACCAAGGTCGTCAACGGCAAGGGTGCTGCCGGCGCACAGAGCACCTACCTCCTCTGCCAGGCGTTGATGGGAGCCGCGGCGCCGATCTTCTACAGCAACTCGAACCAGTCCACACAGGCGGCCGCCGCAACGTTTGCCTGGCTGAATGAGGAAGGCACCCCAAGCTTGCGGTCCGAGACAGCGGACACCTGGACGGCCGGCTTCGTCTTCAGCAACCTGAGTGACCAGCCGTTGCTCAGCGGCCTGTCGGGGTCGGTCGATTGGTGGCAGGTGCACATCAACAACGCAATCGAGTTGGATTCGCCCGACTATGCGAACTACCAGTGCTATGGGACGGTAACCGTTACCGACGCCGCCTCAGCCGCCGCGCAGGCCGCCACGCCCGCCTGTCAGAACGTGAATCGCCTGGCCTCCAACGGCACTCCCGCCACTTCGCTGCTGCAGTACTCGAACCTGGGCTCGATTGGTACCGCGGGCATCGACGTGAACGTCAACTGGATGGCGCAGCTCGCGGATATGGGCATCAAGCTCCCGGGTGCCTTGACCTTCAACACCCAGGACTCCTTCCTGCAGTACTACCGTACCAAGCAGTCCCCGGCAAGCATCGACCCCGTCATCAATTGGAAGGACTCGCTGGGTCCGAACCTGGCGGGTACCAACCCGGGTGCGTACGGCTATCGCCTCTTCACTTCGATCGGCTACGCGCTGCCGTCGTTCAATGTCAACCTGCGGTGGAGGTTCCTGCCCTCGGTGAACACCGCTGAGCACGCCGCCCAGCAGGGGATCATCGACAACAACAATCGGGTCGCCAGCGGCAGGCCGGGCTCCATTCTCAGCTACATCCCGTACACGGACCTCGCCGCGCCAGCCTGGAGTGCCTTTGACCTGTCGGGCAGTTGGAATGTCACCAGCGTCCTCCAGGTACGTGCCGGCATCAACAATCTATTCAACAAGCAGCCCGCGGTGATCGGCGTAACCGAGCCAGGTACCCGGATGACGGGCCGCCCGCCCGGGACGGATCTCAGCAAAGTCTGTAGCGCCGACGCTGCCAAGAAGGGCTGCGTGAACCCCACGACCTATAGCCTGCCGAGCAGCGGGGGAGATCTCACGAATTCGGGCTACTACGACGTCTATGGACGGACATTCTTCCTGGGGTTCCAAGCCCGGTTCTAACGTGTCAACAAGGAGAGGCGGCGGGCCCGGGCCCGCCGCCTTCTTTATTGAATGCGTGTGACACGCACCCAGTTCTTGGTACCTGTCGTGGCAGTCGACATGTGATAGGAGCCTAGCGCGCCCTTCTCGATGCGCACGCTATCTCCGACGCGAAAGAACACGCTGACGTCGGATGCTTGTTCCTGACGCCAGACCTGCCCATTCGCGAGTGAAATGGCATATGTTGCTCGTCCCGCTGCGCGCATCGCCGTGATGCTCGAAAGTAGAGCTGGCTCGTCCCGGGGAGATGTCTCCGGCCGCGCAGCGGGCGGTAGTGTTTCCCGGCCAAATCCGGCCGTGGAGGCGGCCACCGCGCTCATTCTGTCGATCTGCGAGTCATAACAGTGGACTCGCTCGCTTTCGCTGGGCAGCTTGCGGCAGGCGAGTAGATTCTCAGGCACCAGCGGCGGGCCCGCGGCACGACACGCCGCGCTGATGAACGACGCCAGAGCTACGGTGGCGAGCATGTTCTTCACGGTCGGTGACTCATGATGTGCTTCTGACAATGCTCCTGGCGGTATTCCGTGGGTGTCATCCCATAATGCTCGCGGAATACCTTGCCGAAATTCGTACAACTGGCGAAGCCATAATCGAACGCTATGGCGCTCACCGAGCGCGACCGATGCGATGCGTTCGCCAGGGTGCGCGCGGATTCCTCCAGCCGTCGCCGCAGGATGTACCGGGAAATGGTCTCATCGCCGCGCGTGAATATGGAGTGCACATAGCGCGACGAGGTCGCCAGCATGGCAGCAATGGACTTCGGCGACAGCTCGCAGTCGCCCAGACGCCTCTCGATGTGGTGCATGATGCGCAGGCGCAACGCTTCCAGGTGCGCGGAGCCCACGGCCTGCGCGTTCGCCGCTTTGTCGAACGCCGCGGCGGTGAGACTCAACAGCGCGCTCGAGAGATTGTGGCCCGTCGCACGGGCAACATCCAGCTCGCATTGGCGCCACAGCCCTTGCACGAAGTCGGACAGCATACTGTTGAGATTCTCAGTGTAGGCCATCTTGAGCCCGACCAGCCGCTCCGGCCGCGCGAATTGACGTCGCAACAAGGCGTCAGGCATACCAACCACCAGCATCTTATTCGGCGCGTTAAAAGTCATTTGATAGGGACGCGTGGAATCGAATAGCGCGAAATCGCCGACCTGGAGGCTCACCTCGCGGCCGTCCTGGCAGATCCGGCTGTAGCCCTGTGTTTGAATCTTCAGTAAAAACAGCGGCTCGCACATTTTTGCGACGTGCTCGAGCGTGTGATGGACGACGGCGGGCGAGGAATGCACCCGCCCTATCCACAGGTCAGACACGAAGGTGCGAGCTAGACTTGGACCAAATCCAGCTAGATCGGCGGTATCCGTGACCGTTGGCACCACCGCCTTGTCATGGATGGCATTCCAATAGTCCAGGCGACGATGCGGCGCCTCCTCCGCCGTGCTGAGTAACTCCAATCCTGGCATCGTCAGTACCTCCTTGGTGGGAGGTTGTAACAGAATGTGCAAGTGATTCACAACGTCCTGCATGCTTGTTGTGCTCACAGTGGACAGAGGCAACCCGAGGTGTCACTACACCTGTCTCATTCAGGAACAACCGGTCCCGGTGTACGACTGAAGTCCTGTTTGCGGAAGCCGTAGGGGATTCCTAGGATCACTGCGGACCCAGTTTGCGCACCCAGATGTTGCGGAAGCTGATCGGTGGCGAGGAATCACCGTGCGCCTGCAGTTTGATGGGTGCTTCCTGGTAAGGCTTGTACTGGGGGATGCCGCGATACGTGGTCTCCCCGCTCAAGCGAAAATGGTTCTGCACCAATACCCCGTCGTGGAACACGGTGACGTAGGCGGGACTCGTCACTTTGCCGTCGGCAGCAAACTCAGGAGCGGTCCAGATGATGTCGAATGTCTGCCATGCTCCGGGCGGCTGCGCGGAGTTCACGAGAGGCGCGGACTGTTTATACACCGCGGCGGCCTGGCCGTTGACGTATGTTTTGTTATTGAACGAATCCAGAATCTGGATCTCATAGCCGGCGTCACCCGGACCCGTCGATGCCAGGAAAACGCCGCTGTTACCGCGATACTGTCCTTCGCCCGTGATGTTTTTGGGAATACGCCATTCCAGATGCAGCTGGTAGTTTCGGAACGACTGTTTGGTTTCGACGTTGCCAGCCGACTTGTCCACCGTGATGACGCCATCGGCGACTTTCCAGCCCGCGGGCGAATGATCCTTCGTTGACACCCACTGGTCCAGGTTGCGGCCATCGAACAGCACTATCGCATCCGATGGTGGCGCGTTCTCGGTTGAGCCTGGCGTTACTATCGCGGGCACGGGCTCCCACTGTTCCGTCGCCTTCGGATCGGCGTTTGAGTCATTGTCAGGCGCGGGCGGCTTTTGTGCTTGTGCGGCTGCGCATACAGCACCCAGAATCGCCAAGCTACCCACCAGCGAGACCGCTGCCCTGTCTCTCATTCGTTTGTTCAAAGGAAACCTCCAAAGTGGGACAGCCCTATAGGCTTGCAACCTCAAGCAAGACCAACCTTCTGCAGCACCTCGGGCGGAGGGCCATCGAAATGCGGTAAAGGTACGTTACCGACGTAGCGCACGTCCTGACGGCCTTGCGGCGTGGTGTAGAACCCACCGGCGGTCAGATCGCGATAGCGCGCGAAGAACTTCGCTGCCTGAACGAAACGCGGTTTTGCCTTCTCGACCAGGCAGATGTCGTCGCAAATTGCGGTCTGTTGCTGGTGAGAGATCGCTGCGAACGAACTGCTCGGGCCGTAGCGCGCAGCGGTCTCTGCGTCGAGCCACGCCAACCCCTCGAGGACAATGACTCGATCCAGGCGCTGCTGTTCGTACGGGGCACTGATCCACTCATCGATGAAATCGACCACGCCAACTTCAGAGGCGCTCGGCGACGCCGGGTCGGCGGGAATAATCAGGTCGCACAGCACCCTGGTAGTATCCCTTTGCGGCCCGGTGAGCGTCAGCGGCCACACTTCGCCAGGCTCATAGACCTTGCTCAGGTCTGGATCCGGCCCGTAGCCTCCTCTCACAGGTGAGTCAGGTGCATTGGAGCCAACTCCTTGCGCCCCGTACACTACAGGCTGCGGGCCGGCCAGCGCCCCGGCGGCAGCCAGCACCCATTTGAGGGTAGTGCGTCGGTCCATCAGATCTCCCTGCGGCGCATGCGCTCGAGAATGTGGTCGCAGACCCGCCACGCGTTGGCCATGATGGTCAGGGTTGGATTTTTGTCAGCGTTCGACGGGAATGGCGCGCCGTCGGTGATGAACACATTGGACACATCCCAGGTCTGACACCATTTGTTGGTCACTGAGATCGTGGCCTCCTCGCCCATGATTGCCCCGCCGACCTCGTGAATGATACTGCCGCCCGTGTGTATGGCCGCGGCACCGTCCGTTTCAACGCGACCGCGGACTCGCCCACCCATCGCCTCGATGATTTGCGCAAAGGTGGCCTGCATGTGCGCGGCCTGGCGTGTCTCGTGCTCCGACCATTGCCAATGGAATCGCAAGACGGGGATTCCCCACTTGTCCTTGGCCACTGGGTCGATCTCGCAGTAGCTGCCCTCGTTCGGGATCATTTCGCCGCGACCGCTGAAGTACACGAACGACCCGTAGTAGCGGCGAACGTCATCCTTGAACTTGCGTCCGTAGCTGCCGCCCGTGAGCCACTCGAGTCCCGCTCCGGTAGACATGCCGGGCATCCCGCGGCCGCCGCCAAACTCTATGTGATAGCCGCGTGCGAACCCCAGTTTGGCTGCGCCCTTGTATAGCCACCACGGTGTATACATGTGAAGGCCGCCGGCACCATCCTCGTTATGCGGTGGCAGGTCCTCTAATAGCGGCACCTGTCCCTGGAGGTCGGCGCCGACCGTATCCATGAGATATCTTCCAACCTTGCCGCTCGAGTTGGCGAGTCCATTGGGGAAAGACGAGGACTTGGAGTTGAGCAGAATCCGGGCGGATTCGCAGGCGCTCGCGGCCAGTACAACGACACGCGCACTGGCATGTCGGTGTCGCCCTGTCTTCCTATCTATGAAGTTGACGCCGTTGGCTCGCCCTGTCTTATCCAGTGTGATCTCATAGGCCATGGCGTCCGTGAGGACATCGAGCTTGCCACTCGCCAACGCGGGCGGCAGATGCACCGTGACCGATTGGTAGTTGGCACCGACCGAACAGCCGCGGCCGCACGGCGTCGCCCACAGACACGGTGCCCGCTGCTTCATGGACTCAGCTACGAGCTTTTGGGCAGTCAAATTTCCAGGGTGGAGTTTGGCTGGTCTATTTTTCCAGTCGAGCGGTTGGGTCAATACGGCTCGGTGGCCGGCGATAACGGGTATACCGAGTTTGCGTGAGCGATCGGCAATCAGCAAATCGCTCACCAGGGGCTTCGGTGGTGGAAGCAAACACCCCGGTGGGGAGTTCGGCGTGTTCTCCAGGCCGTCGTTCGCTCCGTAGACGCCTATGAGCATCTCCACCTTGTCATAGTAAGGCGCCATGTCCTCATATGAGATGGGCCAGTCGAAGCCGAGCCCGTCGCGCGCGCGTGGCTCGAAATCGTAGGGCCCGTTGCGCAAGGAGATGCGGCCCCAATGATTCGTGCGGCCGCCGAGCATTCGAGCTCGCCACCAATCAAAGCGACCTGGAGCGTCGTTGCTCGTCTGCACATAGGGTTCTCCGGGGACTCGCCAGCCTCCATCGATCGTGGCGTCGTAGAAGCCGAAGGGCTTGTCGGGGGTGCTCGCGTCGCGTAGCGGCGCCAGCTCCGGCGTTTGAAACATGGGAGTTTCGCGAGCGGGATCATATTTTCGCCCGGCCTCGAGCATCAACACGCGAGCGCCTTCCATAGTCAGTGTGTACGCACTCTGCCCGCCGGCAGCACCGGAGCCTACGACGATGACGTCATATGTTTTCCCGTCGACGGCTGTGGCTTGAATGAAAGGCATCTTCAGATCTGGAGGGTCGTCATACGGAGCAGATCCGGAATGCATCGGCTAGCGATGTGTAGGGATCCGGATGCGTCGGTATGAACTCGTGCGCTAGATAACCCGCGTAGCCCAGATCGGCGATGGCTAGCGCTATGGCGTGATAGTTGAGCTCCTGGCTGGCATCAATCTCATGGCGGCCCGGCACACCACCGGTATGAAAATGTCCGATCCACTGGATGTTGTCCCGTATGGTGCGGATCACGTCGCCTTCCATGATCTGCATGTGATA
Organism: Gammaproteobacteria bacterium; assembly: GCA_028293725.1. Next base: position 25,260 of record JAQGOE010000264.1, read on the forward strand.
GATGTCATAAAGCAGTTTTACCCGTGGGGAATTCACACCCTGCATCACCGCGACGCCGAAAGCGGTATGGTCACCCTGGTACGAAGGATGATTGATCCGGCTGTTGAGGAGTTCCACGCAGATGGTGACGCCGTATCCTTCCGCAAGCGGCGCAATCTTTGCAAGCCCTGCAATACACGAGTCGATGGCTGCCCGGTCGTCCCCGCTGGGGATTCCCTCGCTGGTCGCTCGGTCATCGCGCGCAGGGTCGCGATTACCAAACATCGCTATCAGGTTCGGGACACCCGCTCGCTTCGCAAGCGGCAGTGCTGTCTCCAATTCGCTCAGCAGCAAGGTGTGATTGGCCGGGTTGTTGAAGCCTGTCTGAATGAAGTTTTCCCGACGGCTCGGATAACCCATGGAGACCGTCAGCCCGGCATCCCGTGCCACCGGCCACTCGTCCACATACAACAGATCGATCCCGACGAGGCCCATCCGCTTAACGCGACGACACAGCTCGTCCAACCCGACTGCCTGATAGGGCCACCGGCAAACGGATTGTTTGAGCCGGCCTGCCGATGCGGCGGCACCTGAAGCATTCAGGGTAAAGGCAACGGGGAGCGTTGTGCCAAGCAGGCCACCGAGGATTCGGCCGAGCGCGCCGCGGCGGCCGGTGCTGCTCAAAACTTTATTCCCGGCTCGACGGCCCAAGTCTTCCCGTTGCCGGCCTGGTCCACCGGTATGCAGCCGTGATACGAACCGGGCACTGCTACATACTGCAGTACCTGGGTTGCTCCCACTTGGGAGGTGAAGAAGCCGAGTAACGTTAATTCCTTCGTCATCAGGACAAAGGGACGTTGCAGGTGAGCGTGCGCGCCGCGCAGTCGACGTTCTTCGCCCACAGCCGCGTCGTGAAATTTCCCCACCAGGGCGACCCGTTGCTGCAACTCGAGTGCGACGAATTTCTTGCCGTTTTCGGATGAGGCTGTCGCGTCAAACTCTGTCAGTCCGGCAAGATATCGATCGCGATCGGCCTGGGTGTAAACATCCCTGAGCATGAGGTCGATGAATCCGGGCACCCC
>JAQGOE010000295.1 GCA_028293725.1 Gammaproteobacteria bacterium
CCGCGAGTCGGGACCAGTCATCCAATTCCTCGTTTACCAGCGTGCGGGCTTCGATCGGCATGAGGCCGAGGGAGTGGCCGCAGAGGAAGAGAGTGGGTTGCTTGTTCGCGTCGCGGGGGAGTGCGAAGCGTTGGCGGTAGCCGCTCAACGGGTCGGCTTCGTCGCGCTGGCGGGCGTGTTTGAGTGTAGGTTCGTAGGTCATGACGCGGGGGGGTGTTAGCTGAGCAGGCCATGGAGCAGCGGGCGAGCGTGGGTCAGCCGGGTTCGCGGCCCGACAGGCGATAGAGCAACGGGCGGCTTGGCACCGCATCGCCTCCCAGGGCTGGGACCTGCAACTCGAGGAGGTACGGGCCGTCGGGAGCGGCGTCCGGGATGTAAGCGAGTTCCGTGACGGTCGCGCGGGCGCGTGTTGCCTGCGCAAGCGTGGTGGAGCCTGGCGGCAAGCCGAAGAAGATTCGGTGCGCCGTAAGGCGGCCCTCGTCGTGTGCGCGGTCGATCGAGGGCAGGTCCACGACCAGGTGTTCGATCCCACGCTCGATGAGCAGCTCGGCGGCCTCACGGGAGAGGTACGGCGGTGTTGAGTCGCTGTGATCCCGGTGTTGCTTGTCGGGTGGGTTCGGGAGAGTTCGGATGATCAGCGCGCGGGATTCGAAGTGCGCCGGCGAGGTGCTCGAAGCCGTGGTCGCGGCAAGCCAGCTTTTTTCCACTGCGCGCCGTGTGATGAGTTGGTCGCCGGGGTGCGGTGTTGGGTCCGTGCCTTCGCCCGAAGTGCCGGCTTCGGCGGGCTCGATGGTGACGAGCACGGCCGGAATGAATCCGAAGGGCGCCACGCGATGCGCGTCGAGCGGCTCGCGTGTCAGGTGTCCGACGCACTCGGTGTGAGTGCCATTGCAATGGGGGATCAGCGTGACGGTCTGGCAATTGCAACTCGCGCCGTGCTCCACGGAGCCGGAGAAGCCGGGCACCGCGAAGGGACGAGATACCGCTTGCGGGGCGCCGAAGTGACGCGGCTGCCGGTCCGAAAAATCGAGAGAGATCGCGAGGCTGATCGGTCGGCTTAGATCGATGCGGACCTCGCCGTGTCCGAAATCGATCAGTCCGACATTCATCGATGCGGCGTTGGCCAGTGCGTTCAACCCTTCCGCTCCATCACGGTGCCGCAGCGTGAGCAGGTGCGTAGAGCGAGGTTCGAGTAGAAACGCTCAAACAGGGGCGGGAACTGCGTTTCGATGTCCTTCAGCTCGAAGAACTCTTCGTACAGCAGGTTGCCGCAATTCTCGCAGTACCACTGGAAGCCGTCACGCTCGCCGGGGCGGCGTTGCCGTTCGACGACGAGGCCGACCGTGTTCGCGAAACGCTGCGGTGAGTGTGGAACGTTCGCCGGTAGGAGGAGCAGCTCACCGGCGCGGATCGGCACATCGACGGGCTTCCCGTCCTGGATGGTCTTCAGCACCATGTCGCCTTCGAGCTGGTAGAAAAACTCCTGCCCAGGATCGACGTGGTAGTCCTTGCGGGCGTTCGGACCGCCGACCACCATGATGACGAAGTCGCCGTCCTGAAAAACCCGCTTGTTGCCGACAGGCGGCTTGAGTAGGTGCCGATTCTCGTCGATCCAGCGCTTGAAATTGAGAGATTGCAACGGTTCCATACGGTGTGTCCCGGACGCCATTCGCGTATGTTACGCGCTGCCAAGGGGCTCGCGGGAGTACGGTAATGGTCGAAAACTGCGCATACGACAGCGCACGTAGGGATGTGCGGAAGAGTGCGCGCGGAGCGGCTCGCTGGGGACTGGCTGCAGGCGCCGTTGCGCTGGCTACGCTTCTGGCCGGTTGTAGCCATCTGCATTGGCCGTGGCACGGTAAGCCGCCACCGCCGCCGCCTGAAGTCCACGAGCTCGACGAGACGGGTGATGCGGGCGCCTCCGCCTCGTTTCCTCAGTACTGGATGCGAAACACCCTTGTCGTAGATCTGCAGAGCGCTAGTGGCTCTGGCAGCGTCACGCTGAAGCCGCGTGAGCACACGATGTGGCCCGTGCGGATCGCGTTAAAGGTGGTGCCCGGCTCCGTTGGAGAGCTGGAAATTCGCGCTAACCAGCGCGTCGTGTTGCCGGTAACGACCGCGGGCACGAAGCCGATCGTGCTCGAGCTGTCGCCGAGGACCTACACTATGAAGACACCGCAGATCGTCGTGTCGTGGGGACCGATGGTGATGCCAGCGTCTTAGGAGCCTGTCTGACTTAGGCTCGCCTACTGCGGCCGCCCCACATCGGCCGCTTTCTGCGATCCTTTCGCTTACATAGTCCACACTATGCGCGCGAAACGATCGCAGAAATCGGCTCGATGTGGGGCGCCCTCGCTACGGCGATCCTAAGTCAGACAGGCTCCTAGTCATTCCGAATCGGGCGACTGGTATCCCGCGCACGAAACGGCAATCGGGGGGCGCTCGGCATCCAGATCGAGTGCCGTGAGCGCACCGCCCCAGACACAACCCGAGTCCAGGCCTGCGACATCTTTGCGCAGCACCAGTCCCAGCGCGGACCAGTGACCAAACACCACACGGGTGTCGGCGCTCAGGCGGGTTCCGATTTCAAACCACGGCCGTAGCGCCGCGTGCCCCTTCGGCGGTTTGCCTTTCATCTTGAGGTCGACTTCGCCGTCACTGGTGCAAACCCGAAGGCGTGTGAGGACATTGATGGCAAAGCGGAGCCGCTCCATTCCCTCGAGCGAATCGCTCCAACGGCGCGGCTCGTCGCCGTACATGTTTTCAAAAAGCGCGCGGGGATCGGTGCGCAAGGCCGATTCAACCTCCCGCGCGAGAGCGACTGCCATTCCAACAGTCCACTGCGGCACCAGTCCCGCATGCACCATCAGGTCGCCGCCGTCGTGGTGGACCAGCGGCCTTGAAATGAGCCACCCGAGGAGCTCGTCCCGGTCGGGGGCGGCGAAGATCGCGTCGAGAGTGTCGGATTTGCGTTTGCGGTGGCTGCCGCAGGCGACGGCGAGAAGATGCAGATCGTGGTTGCCGAGCACGGTCACCGCGTTGTCGCCTAACGAGCGGACGAACCTCAGGACTTCGAGAGACTGCGGGCCGCGGTTGACGAGATCGCCGACGAACCAGACCTGGTCGCGGTCGGCTGAAAACTTCAGCTGCGCGATGAGCGCACGCAATTCACCATAACAGCCTTGCACGTCGCCGATCGCATAGCGGCTCACTGCAGGATTCCCGGCATGGCTAGCCGGAAAGGTTGGATCGGCGCGTCGAAGCGCTGACCTTCGTCGTCGATCATTTCGTAGCTACCCTGCATGGCACCGACCGGTGTTTCGAGCACTGCTCCGCTCGAGTAGCGGAAGCCTTGCCCGGGCTTCAAGTGGGGCTGCTCGCCGACGACGCCGTCGCCGCGTACCTCCTGCACCTTGCCGTTCGCATCGGTAATGATCCAGTGGCGCGTCAGGAGTCGCGCGGGCACCGCGCCTTCGTTGCGGATGGTAATGGTGTACGCGAACACGAAGCGGTGCTCGTTCGGGTCGGACTGCTCGTCGACGTAGCTCGTTTCGACTTCGACGCGGATCTTGTTCACGTGAGAAGACATCATCTGATTCTATCGAATCACCGTCCATCCGCCGCAAGGCGTGTCAGACAGTCTCCTATGTGCGCCCGACACGCACCGCGAGCACGTCACATGGCGCGGCGTGGAGGACCGTATCCTCGGTGAAATTCACCAGGATGGATAGTCCGTGACGTTCGCGGCTGCCTAGCACGATGAGGTCCACACTGTGCTCGCGCGCGATGCGCACAATCTCGGACTTTACATTACCCGCTTCGACACGCGCGGCGGACGCGGCGATGCCGAGGTCACCCGCAAGTGTCGCGAGACGCTGTCGTGCGCGGTCGAGCAGTTCGTCCTCTATCTGCACCGACGGCATAAGTGTTTCTCCCATCGGTTCGACAGGTACGAACTCCACCACGTGCAGCAACTCGACCTCGGCGCCAAATATGGTGGCGAGTGCCTGCGCACGACGTCCGATTATCAGACTGTCTTCCGTAAGATCGACTACCACCAGGATGCGACGATACTCGGACATTCTTCGGTCCTCACGTATTCAACCGTCTGCTGAAGCCTACGCGTTGGGAAGGGGTGTGTCACTGCCGAGCGTGGATGTGTCGCTGTCGAGAGTCTTTGCGAGGTCGTTGAATGCCTGCGGGGCGAATGTCTCCGGCCGCGCTCCCGGATTCAGGCCGCAGCTTTCGATCTGCTCCAGGCTGACCAGACCGCGTAGGGAGTTGCGCAGGGTTTTGCGCCTGTGGGAGAAGGCCGCCGCGACGACTTTCGCGAAGTGGGGGCTCACGGTGAACGCCGGTTCCGGTCTCACGGTGAGACGCGCCACAGCTGACCAGACTCGTGGCGGCGGCTTGAATGCTCCAGGCCCCACGTCGAACAACCACTCGATGGTCACCAAAGGCGCAAGCATGATGGTGAGACGGCCGTAGTCGTCCTCGTCTGGCTGAGCCGCCATACGGGCGATGACTTCTCTCTGCAGCATGATGTGCAGGTCTTCGATCGCACTGGCGTGCTGGAGCAGGTGGAAGAGAAGCGGCGTCGAGATGTTGTAGGGGAGGTTGCCCACGACCCGCAACCGTCCGCCGCGCTCACGGGCGAGCTGGGTGAAGTCGAATTTCAGCGCGTCGACCTCATGGAGTACGAAGCGTGGGTATTCGCTTATCTCGGTGCGTAACAGTGCGACCAGATCGCGGTCGATCTCGAGTGCATCGAGCGAGCCGTTGCCGGCTGCGAGCAACTGGCGGGTGAGTACTCCACGGCCTGGCCCAATTTCCACGAGGCGATCGTCCGCGCCGGGCCCGATCGCAGCGACGATGTTTTCCAGGACCGTGGGGTCGTGCAGGAAATGCTGGCCAAACCGCTTGCGGCGGGCGAGGGGCGCCGTCCCGCCCCGAGCGCCGGCCATGGATGGCCGGCTGGGTTGCGGCTCCAGGGACGGTATTTTGTTGCGCGTCGACACGGATGCTACTCGCGAGCGCCGAGTTCGATCGCGAGGCTAATTGCCGCGCCGAGACTGCTGGCGTCGGCGCGGCCTGTGCCGGCGAGGTCGAGTGCCGTGCCGTGGTCCACCGATGTACGGAGAATCGGCAATCCGAGAGTGATGTTGACCGCTGTGTCGAAGCCCGCGTGTTTGATCACGGGGAGGCCTTGATCGTGATACATGGCCAGCACGGCGTCAAAGTTGGCGAGGATGCGTGGCACGAATGCCGTGTCGGCGGGTAACGGTCCGCTGACATCGATGCCCCGCTCCTTAAGGAGCGCGATCGCGGGTCCGATCACGCGGATCTCCTCGTCGCCGAGGTGACCGCTTTCGCCGGCGTGCGGGTTGAGTCCGCAGACGGCAATGCGTGGCTGCGGAATGCCCCACCACTTCTCGAGATCGTGGTGGAGGATTGTGACGATCTTACATAACGAGTCGATCGTGATCGCGGCGCTGACGTCCTTCAGGGGGAGATGGGTTGTGGCAAGCGCGACGCGCATCGCTTTGGACGCCAACATCATCACGGGGAGCGGTGCGTGCGTACGCGCCGCCAGATATTCGGTGTGGCCGGTGAAGGGAACTCCGGAGTCGGCGATCACGCTCTTATGAACGGGTGCTGTGACGATCGCGGAGAACTCGCCCGCCGTCGCGCCGTCGGTTGCGCGATCGAGGAGGTCGAGGACGTAGCGGGCGTTCGCGGGGTCTAGGCGACCGGGGATGCTGGGGGTCGCGAGGGGGTAGTGCTCGACGAGGAGGGTGCCTGGCTGGTGGCGTGCGGTGGGCCTCTCGGCTTGTGATGCGCGGGGTTGAGGTCCGCCGCCATGGGGGCCGCTGTCGTGCGGTCCCGCCGCCTGGGGTCTGTTGTAGGTGCGCAGCTCGATGTCCAAGTCGAGGCGCCCAGCTCGCTCGGCGAGCAGATTCCGGTCGGCGAGGCAGACGAGCTCGCAGGGGAGTTCGCGGCGTGCGATGGCGAGGCAAAGCTCCGGGCCGATGCCGGCCGGTTCGCCAGAGGTGAGCGCTATGCGGGGAAGGGGTGCACTCAGAGCTTGTATTCCACGTAGGCCTCGTCGCGGAGGCGACGCAGCCACAGCTCAGTCTCTTCGTCCGCCTTACTGGCGCGGATGGCGTCGATGGCCTGCCGACGCCGCAGCTCGTCCGTGTTATC
>JAQGOE010000299.1 GCA_028293725.1 Gammaproteobacteria bacterium
CCGCCTTCCGTCCAACCAGCGAATTCAATTTCCGCCACCACCTCAGGTTTCACCCAGTGCACGCGCCGATCGCTCGGCAACTGCACCCGCTCCTCGAACGGACTCTTGTCGGTCTCTACCTTCTTCAGGCGCGCCGTCAGTGTCTTCAGATTCGAGCTGTTGAATCCGGTACCGACTCGACCGACTGGCACGAGGCGGCCGTCCCGGTAAACGCCGGCGATCAGCGAGCGCAGCTGCGGCCCTTCCGATGTCCAGCCGCCAATCACCACTTCGTGGCCGGCGCGGCACTTGGCTTTCTGCCAACTCCCGGTACGGCCAGAGCGATAGGGCGCATCGAGCCGTTTGGAGACGATTCCCTCGAGAGAAGCCTGGCAGGCCGACTCGAGGATCGCGTCGCCCGCCGCTTCGAGATGCTCGAGATAGCGGATGTGCGCGGTAGTCTTTCGCGACTGAGAATCCAACATCTCCTCGAGACGGCGTTTCCGTTCCGCCAACGGCAGGCTACGCAGATCCTCTCCGTCTACGAACAGCAGATCGAAAACGAAGAACACCAGAGCATCCCCGCGCCCCTCCGACAAAGCCGTCTGCAGAGCCGAGAAGTCGGGCTCACCCTTCGCATTCAAAGCAACCGCCTCACCATCGAGGATGCAATCGGGCAAGTCCTGCGCAGCGTCGGCAATTGACTCGAACTTAGCCGTCCAATCCAGGCCCTTGCGCGTTTTCAACACCGCGTGCCCGTCCTGAACCCTCAGTTGGAGACGGTAGCCGTCAAGTTTGATTTCGTGAGCCCACCCCGCATCCGCAGGCGGCCGCTCGACGAGCAGGGCGAGTTGGGGCTCGATGAAATCGGGCATGGCGTGATGGGCGCCGCGCTTGACGTCTTTGCGCCCGCGCGATGACTTCTTCGACGTCGCACGTGCGCTTCGTGATATTCCGGCGCCTACCGCTGCCCGTGACGATCCGGTGCCTACGTCCGCTCGCGACGAGCCCGCGCCTGTGGAGCCTCCTCGCCGTGCCCCACGACTCTCGTGCGCAGCCGGCGATTCTTCTTCCCTGTTGGAATTCCACACAGCATCCGCACTAGCGCCCTTCCCCTTCGCCAGCATGAACGGCGTCGGCGCCCGCCCCTTCCCCGCGGCAATCTGCGCCATCGCCCGCCCGGAGGCCACGGAGCGATCCTCCGCCAGAAGCGCATCGTGGTCGCCCGGACGGGCATACTCGTCACGATGTTTGATCAACAGCCAGTTGGTACGGTTACCGCGAAAGCGGTCGCCCTTCATTCGCACGAGCACCCAGCTACCATGCAGGCGGTCGCCCTCGAGCGCGAACTTTAAATCGCCCGCAGCGAAAGCTTCTTGCGCGGACTTGTTGCCTTCGGGCGCCCAGAACCCACGGTCCCACAGCTGCACCGTGCCACCACCGTACTGTCCCCCAGGGATCGTCCCCTCGAAGTCACCGTATGCCAGCGGATGATCCTCCACCTCGACGGCCAACCGCTTTTCGGCCGGATCGAGCGAAGGTCCACGGGTCACCGCCCAGGATTTAAATACTCCGTCGAGCTCGAGGCGCAGATCGTAATGGAGCCGCCTCGCCGCGTGCTTTTGGATGACGAATCGCGGGTATTCCGCAGGCGCCACATTGACGGCGCCGCTCGGCTCAGCCGTCTGGGTGAAATCGCGCTTATCGCGATATTTCGAAAGCTTCCGGCTGCCCATCGAATCACTCCGCTCAGTGGAGCTTCGCGTAGCGACAAACGTGCCCGCGCCGCCGCCTTCAAACCGGTGAGGTGTGCGGCGTTACTTCTTCCGCAACAATCCTTCCGCCGTCATCGCCTCTATCACGTGCGGACGAGCCGCTACCCGCTCCTGAAAAGCCAACAGGTTCGGCCACGGGCTCAGGTCGAAGCCCACATGGGGAGACCACGTCAGCACCACGAACAGATAGGCATCCGCCACCGAAAACTGCTCCCCGAGCAGGAACGGCTTCGAGCCCAGTCGCTCCGCCAGCCAGCCCACACGCTTGGCGAGGTTGGCGCGCGCATATTGCTTCAGATCCTCGGGCGCGTTTGGCATGAACAGCGGCGAGAAAGCCTTGTGAATCTCCGAGTTGATGTAAGCCAACCACTCCGACAAACGGTAGCGCTCGAGGGTACCCGGGGGCGGCGCCAGTTTTGCCGCCGGATTGAGGTCGGCGATGTATTGCAAGAGCGCGGCGTTCTCGGTCAACACCTCGCCACTGTCCAGGACCAATGCCGGAACGTAACCTTTGGAATTGATCTCGTTGAAGTCGACACCGTCCGAGGTCTTGCCGGTATGGCGGCTGACTTTGACGAGCTCGAAGGGAATCGCGGCCTCGCGGAGCGCGATGTCCGTGGCAAGTGAGCAGCTACCGGGCCTGGTGAACAGCTTCATGGAGTCTCCGTGGTCGTGCCCGGGCCATGCTAACGTTGCCGCAAGGGAGCGCAAGACCCCGTAAGCGGCGTTATCCCTTGTAGCCGGCCGGCCCCGGATTCATAGTTAGCCGCCGGCGCCCGCGGAACAGGGCGCGAACGCGGGAGAGGCCATGAAACCCATATGGATTGCCGTTGCGGTTCTGACCGCCACCCTAGCCCTCACAGGCTGCAAGCACCGTAAGGAAGAGCCGGTTCCCGGCCCCAAATCGGGGTGGTCGGCTGCCGCCCAAACCCCCTTGGCCAATGCGCCCAGCAAGGCGCCCAGGGACATCGGCCGGCACGAAGCCCGCGACCACCACGGCGCGAGCGGAATCTCCTGGTTCCAGGGCACCCTGGAAGAGGCGTTTTCCCCCACCTGCCACAAGTGCGCCTCGCTATTCCGGCACTGAGGCGCCGACCGGCCTGGGGGACCCCACCCCCCGCCCCATGACCCGAAGGCCGCCTCGGCTGCTACAATCCGTCTCCCTTCAATGGGCCTGTAGCACAGCGGTTAGTGCAGGGGACTCATAATCCCTTGGTCGTAGGTTCAAATCCTACCGGGCCCACTATCCTCCCGCGGGGTCTGTTCCGGCCAACCGCGCATTTCTGAAAAAGTGCGGACCTTCTCGACCATGATGCGGGTCCACTCGAATGCCCAATCATCAAACATACTCGTCATCGATACGGCGAGTACCCCCTCAGACCGCATCACGCCGCAATTCACTCATTTGCGTTCTTGCGGGGACAGCAGCGGACGAGTAAGCATATCGACGGCGCGCGGTTAGAACATCAACGCAGCTCCGCGCGGGAGGCAAGAGCATGTTCGGATCCGACATCCTGGAAGTCGCGACAGGCGTCGTGTTTGTCTTCGTGCTGATAAGTACGATCTGCACGGCGATGCGCGAATCACTGGAAGCATGGCTGAAGACGCGCGCCTCCTACCTGGAGTTTGGAATTCGCGAATTACTCCAGGACCGGAAGGGTACGGGCCTTGCAAAAGGCGTGTTCGAGCATCCCCTCGTGTTCGGACTCTATTCCGGCAACTACACGCCTCGCCCTTCTGAAGGGCGCCCGATCATGTGGAAAAGCGGCGGGAACCTGCCTTCGTACATCCCGTCCGCCAACTTCGCGCTCGCGCTCATGGATATCGCCGCACGCGGTCCCGTTAATACGGGCGCAGCCCCCTCCACGGGAGGCAGCTCGTTATCACTAGCCCAGATCCGCGCGCACGTCGGAGAGATCGGCAATCCGCAGGTGCAACGCGCCCTGCTCACCGCAATAGATTCCGCGCAGGGCGACTTCGATCGCGCCCGCAGCAACATCGAAGCCTGGTACGACAGCGCGATGGATCGGGTTTCCGGCTGGTACAAGCGCTCGACACAATGGTGTTTGTTCTGGGTTGCGCTGATCCTCGCCGCAGGGTTGAACATCAATACCATCACGATTGCCGACTACCTATATCGCCACGACGCCGAACGTTCCGCGCTCGTTTCAACCATCGACAAAACGGCCGCCACGGCGCAGACCAGCGAGACCTACAAGGAAGCGAAGGACGAGCTCGGCGAGCTGCGCCTCCCGATGGGTTGGAGCGACGGATGGGGCGCGCCCCGGACGCACGCGGAGCGACAGAGAGCGCGAGGCTCGGCACCCATCCCGACGAGCACTTGGCAGGACGTGATTGCACCCGTACTCGGCTGGATATTCACCGCGTTTGCGGCAACCCTCGGCGCACCATTCTGGTTCGACGTCCTGAATCAAATAATGGTGATTCGCTCCACGGTGAAGCCGCACGAGAAGAGCGGCTGGGAAGCCTCGCTCGATCGGCAAACGAAACCGCCGTCGCCGCAGCCCACACTCATCGCGACGGTTCCCCAGATGGCGGCAAACCAACAGTTGGACAGCAATGACCTATGCGGTGTAGGGGAGATCATCGCCACGCCAGATGACCAACTTCCTCCCGCACTAGGAGGAGTTTCCTGACATGGTGTACTCGCTGGCATGGCTACCCGACGCACTGCTTGGCGCGGGCCTGAAAGTAGCCCCTGTGGACGGATGGGAGATCCGAGGGCGCGGCGACGTAGGCAGAACACTCGGGATCCTCTGCCACCACACCGCCGGGCCGAAGAACGGCAACATGCCGAGTCTCGACACCATCATTCACGGGCGGCCGGACCTGAATGGCCCCTTGGCCCAGCTTGGACTGGGGCGCGATGGGACCTTCTATGTCATTGCGGCGGGAAGATGCAATCACGCTGGCTTAGGCGCCTGGCGCGGGATCAACAGCGGCAACACGAACTTCGTTGGCATCGAGGCGGAAAACACCGGGCTGCCCGATGACACGCCCTGGCCTGCGATCCAGATCGACGCCTATCAGCGCGGCGTCGCGGCGATTCTGAAACACGCCGGACTCGGACCCGAGTGTTGCGCCGGACACAAGGAATACGCACCCAACCGCAAGACCGACCCCACACTCAACATGGACAATTTCCGCGCCACCGTGGGCAGCATCTTGTCGGGCGCCGCGCCACAGCCCGTCCTCATTCCCGCCGCAGAGCCGCCCTCGCAACCCGGGGCCGCGTCCGGTCGTCCCACGCTCCGCCGGGGATCACAGGGTGACCTCGTCAAAGCGGTGCAACGAGACCTCAATTTGGGCGGTGACGGAATTTTCGGCGGCCGGACCGAAGCGGTCGTCAGAAACTTCCAGAGGACGCACAACATGGTGCCCGACGGTATCGTTGGGCCCAAAACATGGACGGCGCTCGACACCGCCGCAGCGCTGGCCACTACTGGAGCATCAGCCGCCGGGGCATCAGCCGCCGGGGTGCCAGTCGCCGCCTGACACAATCACGCCGGACCCGATCAGGCCCGTCGCAACCCCCGCCCCTCACCCGCCCCCACCTGCGGGCGCGCCCGATTCGGCGCCGGTCCAGTCGACTGCCGAAAAGTGAGCGTCGACGGCAACATATGCCTCGAGCTGTCCGCCGGCTCGCCGCGCAACGTACACAACAGCAAGTCAGCGGCCTCCGCTGCCATGTCGGAAATAGGCTGCCGGATCGTCGTGAGAGCCGGCCACACCTGGCTGGCCAGTGGCGAGTCGTCGAACCCCACGACCGATACGTCTTCCGGCACACCGAGACCCATGCTGTGAGCGACCGATAGCGCTCCGGCGGCCATCTCGTCGTTACTGGCGAAAATCGCCGTGGGCCGTTTGGCGGGTGCGACATTGAGCAGCTTCCGCGCGCATTGCACCCCCGACGCGTGGGAGTTGTAGCCCTGCACCACCAGCGTCTTATCCAGCCGTAGCGCACAGGCTCGCAGACCATCGAGATAGCCGCGATACCGATCCATCACGGCCGCATGATCGGGATTGCCGACGATGAAGCTGATCCGCTGGTGGCCGAGCGACGCGAGCTGCTCGGTCATGCTGGCGCAGCTCTCGCGATCATTGGTAAACACACTCCGGAACGTATCGGCATGCTTGCCGGGTGCGATCCGGACGAACGGAATACTGTGGCTCTCGAGTACGTCGCTTACGGAGCCCAGGTCCGACAGCGGTGGGGTGATCATCACACCGTCAACACGCGACTGCCGGATGTTGCGGGCCAGATCGTCGGCGAGTGTCGGCGAGTTGTAATCGCACGACTGCATGACGATCTGATATTTCGCGGCGCGGCTTCTTTCCGTTGCGCCCGCGAGCACGCTCGTGGCGTAGTAGCCGCACGAGACGTCGTACAGCAACCCCAGGAGATACGAACGATTACCGCCGAGTCCGCGCGCGGATGGGTTGGGGTGATAATCGAGCTTCTCGATCGCCCGTGTCACCCGCTCGCGGATTTGCGGCTTGACGGTTTTTACATTGTTGATAACACGGGAAACCGTCTTTATGGAGACGCCGGCGTGTTTCGCGACGTCAATGATTGTTGCGTTTGCCATGGCTGCCGTGACAATGGCTCGTCACAATGATGATTGCAATAGGTCAGCCCGTAACCATAGGGAAACAGCGGAGCGGACGGCGAGTGCGTTTCCTCCGGTCCACCACCTGTCGGCCACGAATAGGACAGTCGTCCTGTGAAATCGAAATTCACGGCGCCCTTGTTGTTGCGAAACAGAACGTCGGCAATGCCGGCGCCTTCGGTTCCGGGCAGCCACGCGACCACGAACGCGTTCGACTCGTGCAATTCAGGAGTTATGCCACGGGGGCGTCCGGTCAGAAAGACCATCACCACGGGGATGCCGCTATGCCGCAACTTGCGAACCAACTGCAGATCGGGATTTTCCGCGACGGCGGCAGCCCCCGTCCCGCCGGACGCTGCACCGTGGTCGGACAATGACACCGCAACAGGTAGTGCCCACTGCCCGGGCATAGGCGTCTCGGGCCACGGCAGCGTCAGGTCGGGCGCCGGATTCCCATCCGCCCCCTGAAAATCGAGCGATTTGATATCGCCATGCCACTCGGCGTAGGGATTTTCACCGAAAACGACGATCGCCACATCCGGCCGCGAGCGATAACTACCGTCCGCGCTCAAGGTGGCGGTGCCGCGGGCGGCGCTGACCGCCGCACGAATTCCTTCGAATATGGAAGTCGCGCCCGGGAATTCCGCGTTGCTGTTCTCTGTACCCTGCCATGTCAGAGTCCAACCGCCTGTCTGCTTTTCGATGCTATCAGCGCCATCACCAGCGACCAGCACATGGGATCTACGGCGCAGAGGCAACAGTGCCCCGTCGTTCTTCAGGAGCACGAGAGACTTGCGCACGGCCTCGCGCGCGACCGCACGGTGTTCAGGGGCGCCGAGGAGCGCACGATTATTGGCCACCGTTCGCGACGACGGCCGGCCTTTTTCGAACAACCCCGCACGCATCTTGACCCGCAGAATCCGGGTGACGGCATCATCGATGCGCGACTCCGGAATATCGCCCGCGCGGACCTGGGCGACGGTGTTCTGAATGAACGCTTTCCAGACTTCCGGCACCATGAACAGGTCGATGCCGGCGTTGACCGCCTGGGCGCAGGCGCTCACCGTGCACCCCTGCACCTCGTCGATGCCATTCCAGTCACTCACCACCAGGCCATCGAATCCCATCCGGTTCTTGAGCACCTCGGTGATGAGATAGTGCTGGCCGTGGAGCTTGGGGCCCTGCCAACTGTTGTACGACACCATCACCGTCTGCAGGCCGGCCTGGAGCGCCGCGATGTATCCCTGGGCATGAATATCAAGCAGTTGCTGCTCGGACGACAGGTTGTCCCCACGGTCGACTCCGCGGTCCGTGCCGCCATCGCCGATGAAGTGTTTCGCCGTGGCCAGAACGTGGTTGTTGTCGAGGAACGATGTCGTCCCGGCCGTACCTTGAAGTCCCTGCACCATACGACCAGCGTAGGCGCGAACGATGTCAGGGCGATCCGAATATCCCTCGTACGCTCGCCCCCAGCGGCCATCACGCACTACCGCAACGGTCGGAGCAAATGCCCAGTCGATCGCCGTCACGGCGACCTCGGTCGCCGTCGCCGCGCCGATCCGCTGGATGAGGTCGGGATCATGCGCGGCCCCGAGCCCTACGTTATGGGGAAACAGGGTCGCCCCGATCACATTGTTATGCCCGTGAACCGCATCGGTTCCCCAGAACACCGGTATCGCAGGGCCTCCCTGCGAGGCATCCATGGAGGCCTCGTAGTAGCGATCCGCCAGCGCCACCCAGTCCGAGACGGCGGCGTGTTTGTTGTTTCCCGGAAAGGCGCCGCCGCCATTCAGAATGGACCCGAGTCGGTACTTACGCACGTCTTCGGGAGTGACATAGCGAATGTCCGCCTGCACCATCTGCGCGACTTTCTGCTCCAGCGTGAGTTGTCCGAGCAACGCCGTGATGCGCGCCTCCATCCGTGGATCCTTTGCCACGGGCGACGTCACCGCGGGCCACGCCACTTCCTGCGACGACGTGGAGGCACGACCGGTCGCGGGAGAGCTATCAAAGCCGAACGCTACCGAAGAAATGCCTACAACGATTGAAGAACCCAACAATAATCCGCGCACGACCGTCCGCGATGAATGGAACATCTGCATCATCCCCCTGCAATTAAATCTCTTTTGGTCAACAGCTACTGACGATGCCTCGCCACACCGGGCGACGCGGCGGGCGTCGGCGCGCGCGGCCGCTCGGCAAAGCCATCACGATAAATCCGCTCGATGAGCGCCCTGTGCGTCGGCAGATCCGCCACGGCCTGCTGCCCGATATGCCGTAGTTGTTTGAACGCCTGCTGCGCGGACGCCGACGCCGATTCCGTGTACCGCGAGCGCGCGGCATCCAGATTCGTGCGGAAGCCCATACCATACAGCACGTACTGATAGCTGAAGTACGGAAACGTCTCGTGGTCCGCCACGAAATCGAAATGGGACGGCGGACGATGTCGCCAAGCCGCCAGCAGACACTGCAATTCGTCGGGAATTCCAGCGGGCAGGCGGTTATCCCGCCAGAAGGGTTCGGTGCGCTCGCTCAGGCAATAGTGCATCTTCAGGAAGTTGACGATCTTTCCAAAGCGCTTGACCATCAGGTCATTGAACAGCCGCGCGGGAGCAGCGAAATCGGTGCCCCAAGGAAAGAACTCCGCGATCATGGCCGCGGCCACCTCAATCAACATGAGGCCGGTGGATTCCAGCGGCTCGAAGAACCCCGCCGACAGCCCGACCGCCACACAGTTCTGGATCCACTGCCGCTCGCGGTAGCCGGCCTCGAATTTCAACAACCGTACCGGCTTGTCGGCGGCAGCCGCGCCTAGGTGCGCGCGAAGTACCTGTTCCGCGCGCTCATCATCCGAGTGCGCACTGGAATACACATATCCCACGCCGCGCCGGTTATTGAGTCCGATGTCCCACGTCCAACCCGCTTCGTGCCCCGTCGCTATTGTGTAGGACGCGATCGGACTGGCCGGGCCGTCATAGGGAACCTGACAGGTGACCGCCCGATCGGTGAAGAGTGAATTGCGGCAGGATCGGAACGGCTGCCCGAGCGCCTCGCCGATCAACTTCGCCCGCAGGCCGGTACAGTCGATGTAAAGCGCACCTTTGACCACGCCGTGCGCGCGCGTCACCAACCCCGCGATGGCGCCGGACTCATCCAACTGCACCGAATCGATCGTATCGGACACATGCCGTACGCCACGCTCCTTCGCGACCGTCGCGAGAAGATTTGCGAAACGAAAAGCATCGAAGTGGTAGGCATAGTTCAAAGGACCGCGATACCCGTCTTCATGCGCCCGTTTCGGCGCCAGCGAAGCGTCGGCGACCCTCTTCTGAATCGTTACGGCATCCGCGAAATCCACGCTCCCGCCGGCATCGCCCAACAGCCAGAAGGGCAACAGTTCCATGCCATCCACCCGGTGTGGAAATTCGAACGGATGGAAGTAATGCGAGTGCGCCGTGCCCCGGGGTGTTTGTGCCCAGTCGTCGAAGCGGATGCCCTGTTTGAAGGTAGCGTTGCTCTCCCGTAAGAATCGCGCCTCGTCGATTCCCAACGTGGTCAGCGTCGTACGAATCGTTGGGAAAGTCCCCTCGCCAACGCCAATGATGCCGATGTCGGGCGACTCGATCACCGTGATCGTCGGCGCACCCTTACCTGTTTGATCGACGGCCCGGGCTCCAAGCGCTCTTTGCAGATAGCACGCCGTCAGCCAGCCCGCCGCGCCTCCGCCAGCGATCACAATATCGAGATTCGCAGCCATGTCCGCCCCCTCTCCAGCCACGCCCGTACCAACGAAATAAAGAGTCCCGCGCCAGCCTCGCGCGCCGGCGGCACTCCTCCCTGGCCAGCCGAAAGTCTCTTGTCTTTGCTAATTGTACTACCGTTGTCTTTTTGATACTTAGCATTTTTTTGGCCTATTTTGCGTGTTCTCGCTCACATGAATTCCAGGCTACGACATCAATTTGACAACGTTGCTATTGGAGTGTATTTCTCCGCAACAGAATCAGTCCGACTGTCGCGAGGGGGAGGAAGCACCGATCCGGTACGGTGCTTCCGGACATGAGTCGTCATTGCATCGCCATTTCGCTCGATCACACACCCACGCGGACGTGCGCGGCAGCGCGCGCGTTTCAAACAGCTCACCGTGAGGACCACAGCGCTTTGAATAGCTGAAATTTGACCAATGAGGGGAGGACAAATGTCCAGGAAACGATTCAAACCGGGCAGGCGCAAGGTAGCGACCGTATTGGGAACTACTTCCGCGCTTGCGCTCAGCCAATGGGTCCAGGCAGCGGATGCGCCCAGCGACACGCTCGCCGAGGTCATCGTCACCGCCACCAAGCGCGAAACCAACGTTCAGAATACTCCAATCGCCGATACCGTCTTCAGCCAGGCAGCCCTGGACGAGAGTCGCGTCAGTGATATCACCGACCTGGCGAAGTTCGTGCCGGGTGTCGAGTACGCTCAGCAAGGCGACCAGAGCGGCACGATGATCACCATGCGTGGCATTGGTAACGACAGCGCCTTCACCGAGCTCGACTCTCCGGAAGTCGCCACCTACGTAAACGGCGTCTACGCGCCACGTTCGCAGGGCACCTCGTCGCTGATGTATGACATGGACCGCGTGGAGGTGCTACGCGGCCCGCAGGGGACCTTGTTCGGCCACAACTCGACGGTGGGCGTCATCGACCTCTTCACCGCGAAACCCAAGCTGGACGGTGTCAGCGCCAATGCCGAAGCGTTCTTCGGCAACTACAACGCAACCGGCTTCCGCGGCATGCTCAATCTGCCGGTCACCGACACTTTGGGATTCCGCATCGCCTACGCCATGCAGAAGCACGACGGCTACGCGGCGTTCCAGGGCATCCCGCCCGGACTAGCGACAAACCCGGCGTTCTCCCAGAACGGCAGCGCCGGCCTGAACACGAGTGTGTTCGTCACGGGCGGCACCCACTACTACGCAGAGGATCGCAAGTCCTATCGCATCAGCGGGCTGTGGGCGCCGCTCGACTCGTTCACCTGGAACGTGTCGTTCGAGAATTATGTGGATACCGGCGGCCCGGTCGTCCCGCTGATGCAGAATCCGCGGCCGGGCGAGCCGCTCTGGTCGACTCTCGCTGAATTCCAGCCCTATAACGACCGGACGTCGAACGACATCCGCAGCAACATGAACTGGAAGATCAACAGCTACCTCGATCTCACCTACATCTACGGGAATTCCCGCCTCGGGGGCAGCGAGCGGGAGGAAGCCGACGGCGGCCTCGTCATTCCCACTTCACCCAGCACACCGGGAAACGGGGCGGTCAGTGTCAACGATACAGTCGGTTCCCAGTTCGACTCCTACACCAACGAGCTGCAGCTCAAATCGCAGGGGGACAACAAGGTCGACTGGATCGTGGGCCTGTACCAGTTCCGCGAGCGCAACCGGATCCGCTTCGACATCAACCAGTACAACGGGTATGCCGGCGGGCCGTTCAACTGGGCAGGCGCCTTCATCCAGCCCGACCGGTCCCAGGAAGACAAGTCCGCTTTCGGCCAAGCGGTATGGCACGTGACGGACGCCCTGCGACTGACGGCGGGCGTACGCGACTCGTTCGATGATGAGCGCGACATCGGCGGCCGCAACGTGACATTCGCCGGCTGCCCCGCTCCGTCTATCTCGAACTGCGGACCATTCACGTACGGCCTGAACCTGCAGCAGCTTTTGGCTAACAATTACGCAGTGTCCGACAACGACGCCTACACTTCATCGCATAAAGTCACCTATCTCGGCCGTGTCGATTTCGACATCGCACCGCACATGCTCGGCTACCTCAGCGTCGGTACCGGTTATCACCCGGGCCGTGTCGAAGACGGTGGAAAGCACGACAATCCCGAGACTCTGACGAACTACGAGCTGGGCGAAAAGTCGACGCTATTCGACGGACGCGTCACTGCGAACACGGCGCTCTACTTCGAGAACTTCAAGGGCTACCAGGTGACCTCGGTGGTCACCACACGCAACGCCGCCGGCCAGGAGCTCGCGTCACAGACAGAGCAGGTGAACGCTCAAGGCGCGAAGGGCTATGGACTCGAGTTCGAGCTGGCCGCGAAGGTCACTCCCGATGACACGGTGCAACTCGCCTCGAGCTTTCAGCACACCTGGATGGAAAACCTGTCCACCGTGGACTCGCGTCTGTACTCATTGAACCCGGCCGATCCACTGGCTCACGTAGTCAACATCAAGGGAAATGAGCTGCCGCACTCACCGGCGGCATCCTTGACCTTGAGCTATGACCACGACTTCGGCCTGCCGAATGGCGACGCTATCGTGTCGCACGTCGCCACCCACTTCGAGAGCAAGAGCTGGTTGAGCTACTACAACGAGACGACGCCGATCGGCGGCGTCTCCGACTGGGATCAGCAGAAGGCCTATTCGAGGACGGAACTGGCCCTGACCTACAAGGGCATGGGCGATAAGAAGTACGAAGTCCAGGCTTACGTCCGGAATCTGGAGAACAAAAATATCAAGGCCAACGCCGTTGTCGACCAGGTCCAGAACAGCGCGGGCGTACAGGTACCGTATCCGCTGGCTGTATATCAGCCTCCGCGGACTTATGGCGTCACTTTCCGCTATCGTTTCTAACTCAACGAACGCTCTTCAGCGGTGACAGAAGGGCGGCCCCCATCAAGGGGACCGCCCCCGCCACCAGAAATAACAGCGTGTAGTCGCCGCCGCTGAAGGCGAGGATCGCGGGCGCCGCGAGCGGCGCGATGACCTGTGGCAGGGTATTCGTAATGTTGAGAAGGCCAAGGTCCTTGGCCGCGTGCCGATCGCGATCCGGCAGCACTTCCGTAACCAACGCCAGATTCACTCCTTCGTAGACCCCGTGACCCATTCCGGTCAACGCCACTCCGAACAGGAATACCGTATAGGAATGCGCCACCGCGATCAGCCAGAGCCCCAGGCCCTGCAGAGCCGAGCCTGCCATGGCAATCGCCTTGCGCCGCCCGGTGCGGTCCGAGAGCCGCCCGGCGATCAAACTGAACACGACCATCATTGCCGCCTGCACCAGGGTCGAGCGGAATATCAGCCGCGGTACCTGCGCCGGGTCGAAGCCGAGCGCATCGATCAGCAGAAAAGGCTGGTAGGCCTGCAAAAATACAGTCCCCGTCACGAACAGGACCCGACTCAGCCAGGCCCAGGAAAAGTCGCGGTGCGCGAGCAGGCTGGAGGGGCTCGAGGGCGTCGGTACGCCGGAAACCGTCAGCGCCGGGACCGGCGGCGGCCTGTCGGGCAGCACGAAAGCCAGCGCCAGCACACCCGCCAGGCCGATCGCGCCCGGAACGAGGAGCGCGAGAATGAGGTTGCCCGCGAGTTGCTGGACCAGGAATGTCCCGACGATCTGACCGACGGGCATACACACACCCAGAATGCCGACGACAGTGCCCCGCCGCGATGACGGAATCTGGTCCGGTACGATGGCGACCATCGCAGCCAGAACGGCGTTGTACGCGAGTTGGGCGAGACACCACCCTACCAACAGGAGAGTGAGCGAAGAAGCGACGCCGATGAGAGCCAGCGCGGCAAACCCGCACAGTGCGCCACCTACGAGGTAGGGCCGGCGCCGGCCGAACCGCGAGCGGGTTCGATCGCTGAGCGCACCGAAGATCGGATTGCCGATGAGCGCCGCGATCGCGCCCGCGAACAGGACCACTGAGATCGGGCGAGCCGCGTCGCTGCCGGCAAGCTGGCGCACGCGCAGCGCCAGAGTGATCATCGCGGGAGTCAGCAGCGCCAGCCAGAGAGAGGCGTAGGCGAAGGCGTAGACGGCAATGAATCGGGCTGGAACCCGCTGCTGCGGAGGCGCTGGCATGGGCCCCCTGCCCACGACGATTGATCCGCCACTCTAGCAGGGGCGATTATTGCTCGTGAAAGAACCGCCACCCTATCGAAACGCGCCGGGCGATCTCGCGCAGCGCGGCTGACGTGAGCACATTCCAAGTCGGGAAACGCACGGGTGTAGCCGTGGTATTCGAGGTTTGTGGCGCACCAGACAGGCAGAGCCATCGGCCGAGACGGTGAGTGACGAGGTCTTCGGCCGCGAGCGCATCGCCGTCGTCAAAGTCAGTCGGCAGGCTGACGAGGACAATGAAGCTCGGCCGGTCCGGCGCAGCACTCCGCAACAGCTCATAGCGATCGACCTCGAGCGGGAAGACGATCTTGTTGTCGACGATGGATACCCGCCGGGAGGTGGCACGGAGCTGGAAGTCCAGACTGAAGTCTGTCAGGCGAGCGTCCGGGTCCAGCTTCTCCCGAACCTCGACCCGTACATCCACGCCACAGCCATCGGTATGTTGAAGAATTCGCGAGCAGTCAAAAGAAGCCTGCGCACATAGGATCCGCAGATAGTCATAGCCGAGCCGCGCCTTGCCAGCGTTCTCGACCGGTGCGACGTCGGTATAGAGCGGTTGCGACTCCACTGGAGTCTGTGCCATAGCCTGACAGTCCTCAGCCCGCGCCCGGGTTCATCAGGACACCGACGAACAGCAGGTCGCCCGTCGTATTGTCACGGATTGCATAGAAGAATGGATGATTTACCACAAGGTTGACCGGTTCCTGCATGGCCGTCGTGCCGATTCCTACGGAAGTAGCTGCTGCCGCCACAGTACCTGTTTCGTCGACCTGTACAACAGTCTTGTGTTCCACATCCGAAATAAAGGCGCCCGGATAGATTCCGGAGAGATTGCCCTGGCCCGGCTCGAAGGCGATGCCCATGCCGAGCGTGGTCAGTGCACTCTTCAAAGAGGAGCTGAAGGACGTCGTGAAACGTGGCAATGACAGATTGATCGTAAGGACTGTCGACATCTCACTCACCCAGGTATCAATGTCGGACGGAGTCATTGCGGCGACGAAGCCGCCGAGATCGACGCCGGTATCAGGCAGTACGATGAGCATGCTCAGACGACCCTGCCCATATAGTAGGTTCACCGCCTGAAAGTTCGTCCCGTGAACATAGGGCAGCACCGTGGCCTGCTGCATCATCGGCGCCGACGTCTGAGTCCCGTCGGCCAGGACAAATGGCCCGGAAGCCGTCTGCGCGACCGGGAATTCGCTCGCCCATTGGCCCTTGAAATAGATCACGTTGACCAGGAGCGCGACGATCGTGGAGTAGTCCACCTGGGGCGGGGTCGGCAAAATTGCGCTGATAAAGCCGTTAGTCTGCGCGTCGACCCAGTCATTGACGTTCGTGGGCGCGCCCGCAAGATCACCGATCTCCGCGCCGTAATAGTTCTGATCGGTACTGACGAAGGCCGCGGCCACAGGGTTGGTGCTCAGATGAAACCAGAGCGAATTGGCGATGGTCAGGTCAACTTTCGGGTCCGGATTCAGCAGCGACGCCTGCAATGCGGCGTTGTCGCCGTTGAGTTGCGGCACACTCAGGTTGCCCAACTGGAGCGTCTGCGCCATGGCCTGTTGAGTCGTGCCGGCCGCGCCGTTATACGCAATCTGCAGGGCGATCGCCACGCTGAGCGGGGCAATCGCGGTGTTGCTGCCCGAGTTGCTCTGGATGAGCGTGTTGAGAAGGTTCAGGCCGAAAGTATTATCCGCCGTGACGATCGTGGGATCGACCGGCGAACTCGCCTCCTTGGCCTGCATGACCGCGGCCGGCGCAGCGGTGAGCGGCCCTCCCGGGTTGGTCGGCATGGCGTCGGAGCTTCCTCCAGAGCCGCCGCAACCGGCCATCAATACGGTAACGAGCGAAAACGCGCCCAGCGCTTCAATCATGCGCTTGTGTTTGCGCTGTGACATAGCTCCCTCCACTGACCTGCGCCACGGCGGCCATCTTAGCCGCGGTGCTCCGTGAGAAGCTGTGGGAGATTTGTACTCGTGCGTAGCTCGCCTGCTACAAACGGCTACACCCGTGGTGCGGCGACGCACGCCCGTTTCTGAGAACATGCACGATGAGTATGGACACCGCACACCCCCGCATTCTTCTGACGGCGACCCTCGTTGCTCTCGCCCATGCCGTTCCCGCGTTAGCAGATTGTAAGGGCGAGTCCAGCGAGTGCGTGCCCGTGGGCGGCTGGAATTTCAGTCTCGCCCTCGGCGCAGGTGTCAGGACCGATCCGGTGGTCCACGAAGGTACGATTCCGCTCGTCGTGATCCCGCAGTTCAGCTACTACGGCGAGCACTTCTTCATCGACGACCTGGACGCCGGTGTCACTTTTCTGGATAGCGACCGCACGACACTCAGCCTGATCGCCAGCCCGGGCTACGATCGGGTGTTTTTCTATCGCAGCGACCCGCAAAACATTTTCGTCACGGGTCTGGGCAACTTCAACTCGGGTACGGGTGCCCCCGGGGCAGGCCAGGTTCCCGCCGGGAGTGCCGGTAACGGCAGCGGCCAGCCGCCCCCCGGCACAACCGGTCTGATCACTGCCACGAAATTCCCACCACGCTCGCGGCAATGGACCTATCTCGCCGGACCCGAATGGACCTTCAAGTACGCCGGAATGACTGGACAGGTCGACGTCCTGCACGAGATCACCGGCCATAACCACGGCAACGAGGTCCGGGCGGCGCTCGGAATACCGCTCTCGCGCGTGGGCGGAGCCTGGACGGCTGACGTGGGGATTACTTGGAAAAGTGCGGCCATCGTCAATTATTATTACGGCGCGCCCGGCATCTATGAGGCTGGAGCGGCCCTGGACCCGTTCGTGAAACTGGCGTATTCGCGACCCCTGAAGGGTAAATGGAAGATCACGGGCTTCGTCGAATGCGAGCGGCTGAGCAACGCGATCGCCGACAGTCCGATCGTCAATGAGCACTTTGTGACCACCACGTTCGTGGGCCTGGTGTACGCGTTTTGAAATCACTACTCGTCACCGCCGGACTGCTGCTGGGCCTGGCTCAAGCAGTGCAAGCGGCCGCCCCGGAGACCGTGGACGGCGACGCCATCCACCTCGAGCTGAGCCCGCGAATCTGCACCCTGGCGAATCGCGACAAACAATGCCAGACCGCGGTGCATGCGCAGTGGAGCGCGCCGCGCGAGGAGTCGTTATGCCTGGTGATCGTGGATCGGCCGGATATCAAGCACTGTTGGGAGCACTACTCCCAGGGCACCTACAGCATCGATCTGACTTTCGTGGATGACCTGACATTTCAGCTGCGCGATCCGGGCCTGCAGAACATACTGGCTTCCGAGGTGCTGCGTGTGATCCGGGAGGCCCTGCACTACCGGCACAGGCGCCGCGAGCCGTGGAATATTTTCGAGTGAGCGCGCACCGCCACGGCCCGCGACAATCCGCATGAGCGCCGTACCTGTCCCGTCAATTCTGCTGGTCGAGGACGATCTGCGCCTGGCGGAGCTGGTGAGCCGTTATCTCGAGAGCAACGGCTTCAGTGTGGCGATCGCGAGCCGCGGCGACGAAGTCGCGGGCACGGTGGAGCGCGAGCCGCCGGACCTGGTCATCCTGGATCTCGGACTGCCGGGGGAGGACGGCTTTACGGTCTGCCGCCAACTGCGACTCATGTACACCAACCCCATCCTCATCCTGACCGCTCGCGACAGCGACATCGATCACGTGTTGGGACTGGAGCTCGGCGCCGACGACTACGTGATCAAGCCGGTGGAGCCGCGGGTGCTGCTCGCCCGGATTGGTGCCCTGCTGCGACGCAGTCGGGGCGCGCTGGGTCCGGAGCGCAAGCTGTTGCAGTTCGGAAAACTAACCATCAACGCGACTTCGCGCGCCGTCTACCTCGATGGACAGAGCATCGCCCTGTCCGGCAACGAATTCGATCTGCTCCTCTACCTGGCCTCGCACCCCGGCAAGATCCAGTCACGCGAAACCCTGTTCAAAGACCTCTTCAAACGCGAATACGACGGTATGGACCGGATGCTCGACATCCGCATTTCGCGCCTGCGCCGCAAACTCGGTGACGAAGCCGAGACGGCCGAACGGATCAAAACCATCTGGGGCCAGGGGTATCTGTTCGTCCCAGACGCTTGGTGACTCATGGTCCGGCATTTCCTGGGCTTGTACCTTCTCATCGTATTCACACTGGCCGTCGTGAGCTGGGGGCAGGACCGGCTGCTGCGGACCTATAGCAGCACGGATGCTGCCGATGACAGACCGGTCGCAATCGCCATGTCTACTCTCGCCGATCGGCTGCATGGCGAGCCGCCGGAAAAATGGCGGGACATCATCACGGGTGTCGCCGCAAGAACAGGGGTCGACATGGAGTTGTTCGCAACACGAGACATTGCGGGTGACGAGACGCTCGCGAAGCTCGCGCACGGCGCAATAGCTTACATGGAAGCCACCGGCGGCGATTCCTGGGCGCTGCGCCGGCTGGACGCCGACTACGTACTGGCCATCAAGTCCGCCGCGCCCGGCGCGCGGCGCGGCCTGTTGGAGTGGTCGCTCACCATGCTTTTCTACGCGGCGATTGCCCTGGTGATCATGTTCTGGATCTGGCCACTGACGCGTGACCTGCGCGCACTGGAGAAGGCGGCGGCGCAGTTCGGCAACCGGAACTGGTCCTTCAACGCCCGTATCAAACCGCACTCGCAGATCTACCCGCTCGTACAGACCTTTCGCCGCATGGCCGCGCGCATCGACGGCTTGATCGCCTCCCACAAGGACATGTCCAACGCGGTCTCGCACGAGATCAGGACGCCGCTGTCGCGCATGCAGTTCGAGATCGAGCTCGCGCAACAGGCAACGACGGTCGAAGAGGTGCGCCGCTCGCTGGGTCACGTCAAAACCGATATCGCGGCTATCAACGACCTGGTCGCGGCGACACTCAGCTACGCGATCCTCGAGCGGGCCGATGTCACACTCAACGTCAACTCTCATAATTTCACGGCGCTCATTCCCGCGATCGCCGCATCCATCGCACACGATGCGCGCCCGGACCTCCAGATCAGCGCCGACGTTCAAAATGACGCCGCCGCGGTCCGCTGCGACGTACACCTCATCGAAACAGTACTCAGAAACCTTCTCTACAACGCCACCCGGTACGCGAAGCACTCGATCAAGGTGGCGTTCACATCGTATGATGGGGTGAATCGCCTGCTGGTGGACGACGATGGGCCGGGTATTCCGCAGGCGGACCGCCACCGCGTGTTTGAATCATTCGTGCAACTCGAGCGCACGGCGGGCCGTAAGACCGGCTTCGGTCTCGGCCTGGCGATCGTCAAGCGCGCTATCGAATGGCACGGCGGCGAAGTCTCGGTCGTGGAGTCACCGCTTGGCGGCGCCCGCTTCTGTGTCACGTGGCCGGCGATCGTCTAAGCCGGGCGCAGCCTTTGTCGCAGTCATGGCGTAGCGCTTCCGGGAAGCTCAGGAAGCGCTCACCGCCAAGCGCGTTTGCCAGCGTCGGTGCAGCAACAAGGTGCCGATCGAGAGCGCCAACGCCGCGCCGAACCCCGCGGCCAGCGAGGTAATCGGAGCCCCGGCGCGAACCGCCAGGGTATAGAGACCGACCATCACGAGCATGGCCGCGTTTTCCGCGAGATTCTGCACGGCGATGGCATGCCCGGTGCCCACCGTCCTTTGACCGCGTTCCTGTAGCAATGCGTTAAGCGGCACGACAAAGAAGCCGCCACAGGCGCCGATGACGACCATTATGCTGTAGGCCATCGGCAGGTGGGTTGTAAAGGCAAGCACACACACCGCCAAACCGATGAGCACTCCGGCAGGCAACGCGCGCTCGGCTTTGTCGAGGGTGACATACTTTCCCGCCAGTCCCGCGCCGATGACAATGCCCACCGCCACGACCGCATTGAGATAAGCGGGCGTACTGTTATCAGTTAGACCTAACGCCACCGGCACCCACGCCACCAGGAGAAACCGCAGTGTCGAGCCCGCGGCCCAGAACAGGCTGGTCCCGGTCATGGAGAAGCGCGTATCCGGATTGCGAACCAGCGTCACCGTTGCTTTGGCAAAATCGCGGAACACTTCGGTCACCGAGAATGAAGTGAGCCGATGAGCGGGCGGCAGGCGCGGAATGAGCAGATTTGCGGCGGCCGCAACACCGTAACAGACCGTCACCAGGGCGAGCGCACCCGACACGCTCCAGTCCGACAGGGCGCCGCCGGCAATGGCGCCTGCGAGAATCGCCGCGATGGTCGAGGATTCGATCAGGCTGTTGGCTTTCACCAGGTTTTCCTTGCTGGTGAGCTCCGACAGAATGCCGTACTTCGCCGGCGAGTAAGCCGCCGCGCCGGCGCCGACGAGGCCGTAGGCCAGGAAGGGGTTCAGGCCAACACAGATCCCGAGGGCTCCCACGAGCTTCAGCCCGTTGGCCATCAACATGACCCGCCCCTTCGGGAGAGAGTCGGCGAACGGACCCGCGAAGGGCGCGAGAATGATGTAGGCGCCGACAAAGAACTCCTGCAGGAGCGGCGCGGCCCAGTCCGGGTAGTGCTCACTCTTGAGCAGCGCGAGCGCGCCGAACAGCAACGCGTTGTCCGCCATGGCGGAGAGAAACTGCGCGATCAGGACCGCGATCATGCCGCGCGTCCACAGAGGCGCGGACCCGTTTTCCATGTTGGTCATCGAAGGATGCTCCGTGAATTCAGGCGGCGGCGGCGGTGTTGGCAGTGGCTTCGGCCATCTGCTTGAGGCGCACGTAATCGGTCTTGCCGGATCCGAGCAGTGGAATGGCAGTGACGATTTCTACTACCCGCGGGACCGCGAGCTCGGGCGCTCCGAAGCTCTTGGCTGCCGCGCTCAATTGCTCACGGCCCAGGCCTTCGGCGGTGGTAAACAGCACGAGCGCCTCGCCTTTGGCCGGGTCCGTGCGAGTCGACGCGGCATGTAAGAAGCCCGGAGCGGCGGTGGCGGCGATCCGCTCCACCACTTCCAACGAGATCATCTCGCCGGCAATTTTCGCGAAGCGCTTCACCCTGCCGCGGATATGGACGAAGCCATCTTCGTCGACGAACACAATGTCGCCCGTGGAATACCAGCCTTCCCGGATGGACTTCGGCGGCTGGATAACACCAGGCTGGTCATAAAGGAAGTAGCCCTTCATGACATTGGGGCCTTTGACATGCAGCACGCCGCCACTGTCGATTCCCGGTACGGGCTCGAGCTCGTACTCCATACCGGGCACCAACTGCCCGACACTGCCGGTGCGGCACGCCATCGGCACATTCACCGCAATGACAGGAGCGCATTCCGTCACGCCATAGCCCTCCAGGACCCGGATTCCGAACTTGTCGATCCACAGGCGGCGCACGTCGTCGGAGAGCTTCTCCGCGCCCGC
Organism: Gammaproteobacteria bacterium; assembly: GCA_028293725.1. The sequence goes on from JAQGOE010000299.1 coordinate 21,642, forward strand.
GACGACATAGCGCAATCGGCCGAAGTCGTAGGGATGTGCGAACTTCCCGTAATTGGCCAGGAAGGTGGAGGTACCGAACAGCACGGTACAGTTCCGGTCGTACACCAATTCCGGAATCACCCGGTAGTGCAACGGACTCGGATAGAGGAAGGCCTTGCAGCCGGACACCAGGGGCATCACCACCCCGCAGGTCAGTCCGAATGAATGAAACAGCGGCAGGGAGATCATGAACTTGTCCAGCGGCGAGAAGTCCGCCAGGGACCGCACTTGCGCGATGTTGGAAAGCAGCGAGGCATGCGAATGCACCACACCCTTGGGCTTGCCTTCCGATCCTGACGTGAACAACACGACAGCCGGGTCATCCGGGCTCTGCCCGGAGTTGGGGAGGCTCGAGAACAGCGCGCGCGCCAGAACCCACAGCTTGTCCATGAGCCCCAGGCGGCCCTTCAGATCCTCCAGGTAGTGGACCTGGACGTCGGGAATGCCTTCCAGGAGGTGGCCCAGGCGCGCCTTTTCCAGGAAAGTCCGCGAGGCCACCACGTTACGGATCCGGGCAACCGCGCAGGCGGCGCGGACTCCGTCGGAACCGGCGGTGTAGTTGAGCAAAGCGGGCACGCGCCCCGAACCAGACAACCCGAGGATGAGGCCTAGTGTCGGCGCCGCATTAGGCATCACAACGCCAACGACCTCTCCGCGGCGCGTAAACGAGCTCGTGAGGCGTGCCAGACCTAACGCCATGCGCAGCAGCGACCCGTATGACTCCTCCTTCATACGGACGTCCTCGACGAGGCGATAGCGACTGCCGAAGGTAGCTTTCGCGTCGAGAAAAGCCTCGGACAGTGTCCGTTGCGGCCGTGTGGCGACCAGCATGTCGAGCAGAATACGGCGCATCAACTCTCCGGCACGGCGGCGACGGAGTTTCGCGGAGGGCAGCGCGGGCATGGGAATCTGCCGGCGCGGCTGGATAGCGATACGGATCTTCGGAAACAACTTGAGCGGATAGATTCCCGCGAGCCGGCCGAAGTAACTGCGGCCCGAGCCCTCGATCCGGACCGGAACGACAGTAGCCCCCGTCTTGGCGGCCACGAACGCGGCGCCGTCGTAGACTTTCATGAGCGAGCCGGTAATGGTCAGTCGCCCTTCCGGGAAGATCACCACCGGCTTGCCGGTCTCCACCAGGCGGCAGATGAGCTTCATCGACAGGGGGCTCGCCGAATCCACCGCGAGATGTGGCACGTAGCGCAGTATCAAGCGGAAGTACCACTTCGTGAGCACCTGCGCGTGGACCACGAAGACGGCGTCAATGGGCAAAAACGCACCCAACAGCAGGCCATCCAGGAAGGACTCGTGGTTGGCGACGATCAGGGTGCGATCGTTGACAAACACCCCGGCGTCGCCGGTGACCCGGACACGGAACAGGGGCCTCAGGATCACCCGAAGCAGCAGTCTCACCAGCGCCGAGGAGCGGAAGGTCGGATTCATTGCACGGTCCCTAGGTTTATTTGTCAGTCTTTCCGGGATGTTAGGCGCATTGGAAGACTGGGCGCCCTTAAGGGCGTCACAGCGCGGCGCCACGACATGGGGCGCATACCTGGCGACACCTATCGGTTCCATCGCTTTCCAGACACTCATCGGCGACCTGCCTCGTTTTTGACGACGGGGCGCAAGATCGCCCAAGGTGCTCCTGGATGCCACCTTTCCCGCCTGAGTAGCGTCGAAATAGCCAAAAGGTAGCGTGTGGTGATACCTTTCCCGGGTGCCCGGAAGGAGGGCGAAAAGGAACGAGCAATGGCCGAACAGGCAATGATCGTGGCGGAGTTGAAGCGTGCTTTGCGGGAGCACGAGCTCACGTACGCGGACGTGGCGCGCAAGCTCGAGTTGAGCGTCGCTACCGTGAAGCGCCTGTTCTCGACCGGTGACTTCTCGCTGCAACGGGTCGACGGGATTTGCGAGCTCATGGGAATCGGCCTGCGTGAGATTCTCGAGCGCGGCCAGGACCGCGCCACGCCGGTGAATCAACTCACGGTCACCCAGGAACAGGAGATCGTCGCCGACCACCGGCTATTCTTCGTGACCTGGCTGGTTCTGAACCGCACGCCGTTCGAGGAGATCGTGCGCCACTACCGGTTCACGGACCGGGAGTTGCTGCGCTATTTCATCAAACTCGACCGGCTGAAGGTGATCGAGTTACAACCCGGCAACCGGGTGCGACTGCTGGTGAGCAGGCGCTTCAGCTGGCGCGCGGGAGGTCCGGTGCAGAAGTACATTCATCAAAAGCTGCTGCGGGAATTCTTTGCCGGTCATTTCGCGGGCGCGAATGAGGAGTTCTTCTTCCACGGTGGCGCGATATCCGATGAGACCCTGGCGCAGGTGAAGCGGGTTCTCCGCAATGCATCGCGGGAATGCGTGGACATCGTAGAGGGCGATCGCGGCCCGTGGGACACGCGTCATGGCACCGCCTTCGTTCTCGCCGTTCGGCCCTGGAACTACAGTGGTTTTGCGCAGTTCGATAGGCCAGCGCTCCAGCGCGATTGAGACACGCTTGCGCGGCTTCATCCTCCAGGCCAGCTATCGTGTCGTCTCGGACTCGAGCGGCCGACGCATTCCGGTCGTTCATCTGTATGGCCGGCTGGAGGACGGCGGCACATTTCTGGTCCGTGACGGCCGGCAACGTCCGCAATTCTACATTCCGGCGGCGGCCTCGGAGCGCGCACGCACGTTAGGCGCCCCCGACCCGCAGCCGGTCAACAAACACACCTTCTCCGGCGCGCCGGTAGCCCGCATCGAGATGCCGGTACCGGCCGATGTCCCCGGCTTGCGGGATCGGCTGCACGCGGCCGGCATCGACACCTTCGAGGCGGATGTGCGCTTTGCCATGCGCTATCTGATTGAGCGCGGCATCAAGGGCGGCTGCGAGATCGAAGGCACCGCGATTCCCGGCGGCGGCATGACCTGGGTGTTCGACGAACCTGTGCTACGACCCGCGGACGTCAAAGTCGAACCCCACGTACTGTCTTTCGATATCGAAACCGACGGCAAGAGCGAGCGCCTGCTGGCCATTTCACTGTACGCCCCCGGAGTCGATGAGGTTCTCATCGTCGATGGCGGCGATCGCGCCATGCCGGAGCACGCGACGCGCTGTAAGGATGAAGCCGCCGCGTTGGACGCATTCTGCGCTCGCGTCGCGCAGATTGATCCTGATGTGCTGACGGGTTGGAATGTCATCGACTTCGACCTGACGGTGTTAGAAAAAATCGCTACCCGTCTGCGCCATCCTTTCCGGCTCGGGCGTGACTCCGGCGCCATGCGCCTGCGTAAGGCGGAGGGTTATTTTGGCAGCGGGCAGGCCGCGATTCCCGGCCGCCTCGTGCTCGATGGCATCGACCTGCTAAGGGGCGCCTTCGTGCGGATGGATGATTATTCCCTCGACGCCGTGGCCCGAAAGGTGCTTGGCGAGGGCAAGGCCGTCGTCGGCGAGGTCCGCGATCGTATCGGGGAAATCCTCCACAACTACAAGCACGATCTACCTGCGTTCGCGCTTTACGCGCGCACGGATGCGCGACTCGCTTACGAAATCCAGCAGCGGCTCAACCTCATCCGGCTGGCCTTCGCGCGCAGCCAACTCGCGGGGATGACGCCCGATCGGGTGGCCGCGAGCATCGCGTCTTTCGATTTTCTCTACCTCAGCGAGCTCGAGCACCAAGGTATCGTCGCGCCCACGGTACGGGCCGACGACTCGCGCGTTTTCGCGGCCCAACAGGGCGGCCACGTCCTCGAGCCTCGCCCGGGCCTGCACTCGAACGTCTGGGTGTTTGATTTCAAGAGCCTGTATCCGAGCATCATCCGCACCTTCAACATCGATCCGCTTTCCTACGTCGCCAACCCGACGAGCGACCACGGCGATCTCATCCACGTGCCGGGTGGCGCATTCCGCCGCTCACCGGCCATCCTCCCGCGAATGCTGGATGAGCTGTTTCCGCAACGTGCGGCGGCTAAGAAAGCGGGCGACGACGTGGCCTCCAACGCCATCAAGATCCTGATGAATTCGTTTTATGGGGTGCTGGGGACGCCGGCATGCCGCTTCTCCAACCCGGCTCTGGCGAACTCCATCACCGGCACGGGCCGTGAGATGTTGTTGTGGTCAAAGCGCTGGTTCGAGGCCGCGGGATTCGACGTCCTCTATGGAGACACGGACAGCTTGTTCGTGCACTCCCACGGGACCGATCCCGAGGCGGCCTGTGAACAGGCGCGCAAACTCGTGATCGCCTTGAACGATGAGTTGGTCCGTTACATCAGCGAGCGCTGGCACGTGCAGAGCCGGATGGAACTCGAGTTCGAGAAGCTCTATCTGAAACTGTTTCTGCCGCGTGCGAGACATAGCACACGCGGAGCGAGCAAGCGCTATGCGGGGCTGCTACACGGGCCGGCGGACGCCGATAACGTGGAGTTCGTCGGGATGGAAGTCGTCAGGCGCGACTGGACGGATCTCGCCAAACAGGTACAGCGTCAGTTGTATCAACGGCTCTTTACCGGACAACGCGTGGATACCTATCTCGCCGATATGGTCCAGCAGGTGCGTCGTGGCGCCCTCGACGAGGCTCTCGTGTATCGCAAGAATCTGCGGAAATCCGCGGACGATTACACGAGCACCACGCCGCCGCACGTTGTCGCGGCCCGCAAGTCGACACAACCGCCGGAGCGTCTCATCCGGTACGTCATGACGACCGCGGGTGCGGAACCGCTGGACAACGTGCAGCACCCTCTCGATCGCGAACACTACATCGACAAACAGATCAAGCCCGTGGCGGAACCCGTGCTGATCACCCTGGGACTCGATTTCGAGCGGGTGATCGGGGACAGCCGGCAGATCGATATGTATTCGCTGGAGTGAGGCGCGTCGGAGGGCCTGCATCGGGCGGCCTGCGCCTCAGCCAGCTTTTTCGTTGCCTGCTGCCCGAGCGCGCTCGACCGCCTTGAGGCGCTCCATCGTCCATTCTGTCGGGTTGCCCGCACGCTCCGGCGGGAACGCAGGTATAGCGCCAGTGGCTGCAAAATCCGTCGCGACACTAACCGCTCGCCACAGCTTGCCACTGGCTTCCCGAGCCGCGTCCGCTTCGCCTGCGAAGTGCACAGCGTCGCTTCCCAGGAGTAGGTGCGCCGGAGGCGACCCATACGACGCCAACCTGACAACCACCTCGGCCACCTTCTTCGGATCTCCGGCAGCCTTGCCCCGGTACTGCTCCAACATCCGCGTGACCGCTCCGACGCTGGGCATGTAGTCAGGATCTATCGGCGCCATTTCCGAGGCCGCCCGGTTCGCCCAATTCGTCATCATTCCGCCCGGCTCGAGCGCCGTCACCATGATGCCGAGATGACCCACTTCCTGCGCGAGCACCTCGGTAAAGCCGCCGACCGCCCACTTCGCGGCCTGGTACGCACTCAGCCCCGGGGTGGCGGCGCGACCGCCTACCGAGGAAATCTGGATGATGTGTCCAGACCTCTGCCGACGCATGGGCGCCAGCGCCGCGCGCGTGACGTTCACAACACCGAATAGGTTGGTTTCAATCTGTGCGCGGAAATCGTCCGCATCGAGTTGTTCGAAGGGACCGATGTGCGCGAAACCGGCGTTGTTGACGAGTACATCGAGACGGCCAAACGCGTCGATCGCGGCCTGCACGGCGGACTTCGCCGCAGCCTCGTCGGTAACGTCGAGCGCGACCGCTCGCACTTTGTCGCCGTACTGGGCAACCAGATCAGCGAGTTGTGTCGGATTGCGCGCGGTGGCGACGAGGCGATCACCCGAAGCGAGTACTGCTGCGGCGATGTCGCGTCCCAGGCCGCTTGCACTGCCAGTGACTAACCAGACTTTGGACATGATGTGCTCCTGTGGGGGGTTTAGGTGAGTGCTTACATGCTCATTAATTCGCCCCTAATTCATCGAATACAAGGGGCAAGGGCTCATTTACTCGCGATGGCATTCCAGAACGCCTCGAACCCAGACGTGGCGTAGTCGTCCGCATGCGCCGGGTCGCGGGCCATGAAATCCATGGTCGTCTCGGCCAGAGATCCCATGATTGCTCCCGCGAACGTCGGCGGCACGTTGCGAAGTGCACCGCTCGCGACGCTCTCCTGGAGCATCGCGTTAATCTCGGTGAAAGAGCGCATCCCCGCAGCCTTGGTTTGCTCGGTGATACGGTCGGAAACGCCCAGCTGCGCGAGCACCTTGCGCTTCTCGGGATAGGTAACGCCCCAGCGCACGTACTGCTGCCAGCCCAGACGCAGCCTGTTCCGGGCATCGCTGCTCTTGCCGGCGGCCGGCAGCATGGCCTCGCTGAGCTCCAACTTGAGCTCCAGATACAGCCGGTTCAGCAGCTCGTCCTTGGTGGCGAAATAGGTGAATAAAGTGCCCTCAGCCACCCCCGCTACCTTGGCGATCGTCGCCGTAGGTGCGCCCACGCCCTGCTCCGCGACCACCTGTGTGGCAGCGGCCAGGATGGCGTTGCGCTTGTCGTCGCTTTTAGGGCGGGCCATGGGTGAGCTCGGGCGGTAGGGGCCTTAAATGAGTGTGTACTCAATCATAAAGCCTGCGTGCCAGAAATCAAGGGGGAGATCAGAGGCCCGAGGCGACGCGGCGCCGTCGCGAAAGAATCAAGCGTGGTGCGTTCGCCGCTCGTCAGTCCGGCGAGGCCGCCTTCGCAGTCAGCGCCCGCAATACTCCCGTCAGATTACCCACCGCCGTCGCGGTCTCGGCTTGGAGCCCGTAACGCTTCGCCAGATTCGCCGGATCGACATAGGAGAGCCATGTCTTCCCCGACGTGTCCTGCCACACGAGAACCTTGAGCGGCAGCTCGATACCAATGAGCTGGCTCGATTGCATGAGCGGCGTGCCGCCGCGGGCGTTGCCAAAAATCAGCACGGCAGTCGGCAGCAGCGTCAGTCCCACAGCAGCCGCGCCGGCCGCGTGGTCGATTCGGGCAAACACCGTGAGGCCCTTCGCCTTCACGTCCGCCTCGAGTCTGTCCAGAGTCTCCTTAGGGCCGAAGTGACTCTCGACCGTCGTCAATCCTTCAGCTGCCATGGCGTAGCCTCCCCACAGGAACAACATTAAAGCGAACGCGAATTTTACACCGCGCATTGCCGCAATGACTCTATTCCCCGCTGCCGCGCGATGTTGGCATAGAGGACATCCTTCGGCACAAACAGTCAAGCCACGACAGGGTCAGCCAATCAATGCTCGCCTGGGCAGGCCATGCTGTGCGACCCACTCGCCAGTGTGCAGGAGTATGCCTTGACGGATAACGCGCCCTCCAGCCGGTCATCGGCCTCCGAGGACCGGTTGCTGCTCGACGAGCTCACCCATCGGGTGAGCAACGAGCTCGCCGCGGCGATTGGAATCGTTACCGCGGCCGCCGCGCGCTCCTCGGCGACTGAAGTCAAGATCGCGCTCGACCGGGTGCGCGAGCGCCTCGAAAGCTGGGCGCGAGTTCAACTCGCCCTGCAGATGCCGGATTACGACACGCTGATCGACGCCTCCCTGTACCTGCGGCAACTCTGCCATGCGCTGGTGCGCTCGAAACTGAACTGGCAGGACATCGAGTTGACCGTAAGCGCCGCGCCCCTGAAGTTGCATTCCGTGCAGTGCTGGCGAATGGGCCTCATTGTCGCCGAACTGGTCACGAATTCCGCGCGCCACGCATTTTCCGGGAACGGTGGCATCATCAACGTCGATCTCGTGTGCCTGGAGGCGGCGGTGGAGTGTTGTGTAGAAGACAATGGGAGTGCGCTCGAAGACGTTCGACCCGGACGGGGCCTCAGAATCGTCGCGGCCCTCACCGAGAAATTGGGAGGCACCATGGACCAGCGATTCGGCCCGCGAGGGACCCGGTCCACGCTGACCTTTCCGCTGGTGGAAGAGCGCGTGACGCGTTAGCCTGCCGCTGACGATAGCCGGAGATCGTGTGAATACAGAAACCCCAGGTCCGGGTGCCGCGCCGGCCAATCTGTACGGCGAGCGCCGGGGCCAAACATTCCCGACACTGACGCCCGCGCAGATCGCGCGGCTCACCCCCCACGGGAAGAGAATTGCCGTCCACAAGGGCCAGATCCTGGCGGAGCCCGGCGAGCGGCACCGCAAGCTATTCGTCGTTCTCTCCGGCAGCATCGAGGTCGTGCGGCCGACCATGCAGGGGGAGCAACTCGTCATTGTCATCGAGCCGGGTGGCTTTACCGGCGAGATGAGCACTCTGCGAGGTGTCGGCAGCCTCGTTCGGGCACGTGTGCGCGCGGACGGCGAGGTGCTCGCGATCCCGGACGACCAACTGCGCACAGTGGTGCAAACTGACGCGCGACTGAGCGAGCTGTTCATGCGCGCATTCATTCTGCGTCGGGTGGCGCTCGTGGCTGCTCAACAGGGCGATGTAGTACTGATCGGCTCGCGTCATTCGGCAGGCACATTGCGCGTCCAGCAGTTCCTGTCGCGCAATGCTTTTCCGTTCGTGAACCTGGATGTGGACACCGACCCCAGCGTGCAGGCGCTCCTCGATCGGTTTCACGTCACTATCGAAGACATTCCGATCGTGATCTGCCGCGGCGAGACCATGGCGAAAAACCCGAGCAATGAAGAGCTCGCGGAATGCCTCGGCATGAACCCACAGATCGACTGCAAGACCATCCGCGACGTCATTGTCATCGGCGCGGGGCCGGCGGGGCTGGCCGCCGCAGTCTACGCCGCTTCCGAAGGCCTCAACGTACTCGTGCTCGAAACCAACGCACCCGGCGGGCAGGCGGGGTCGAGCTCACGGATCGAGAATTACCTGGGTTTTCCGACGGGCATCTCAGGCCAGGCGCTGGCCGGACGAGCGCTCGTGCAGGCGCAGAAGTTTGGGGCCGAAGTCGCGATAGCCAACAGTGCGATACGGCTACGGTGTGAGCCGAAGCCTTTTGAGATCGTGCTATCCGGCGACCACCTCGTGCGCGGTCGAGCCATCATCGTCGCGAGCGGCGTCGAGTATCGAAAGTTGGCTTTATCCAACATCGACAGCTTTCTCGGCGTAGGCATCTACTACGCCGCGACTTACATCGAAGCGCAGTTGTGCAAGGACGAAGACATCGTAATCGTCGGGGGCGGCAACTCCGCGGGACAGGCGGCAGTATTTCTCGCGAGCAACTGCAAACACGTTCACCTGCTCGTACGCTCGAACGGCCTGGCCGACAGCATGTCCCGTTACCTGATCCGTCGAATAGACGACACGCCGAACATCACTCTGCGGACCTGCACCGAAATCACCGCGCTCCAGGGAGATTCGCGCCTGGAACAGGTGACCTGGCATTGCACACTGGACAACCGGACCGAGACGAGCCCCATCCGGCACGTGTTCCTCATGACGGGGGCGGTTCCCAACACGCGCTGGCTGGAGGGCTGCCTCGGACTGGACGAAAAAGGCTTCGTGCGGACCGGGACCGAGCTGCACGCGGAAGAGATTGCCGCAGGCAAGTGGCCGCTCGCGAGGCAACCGTATATGTTCGAGACGACGGTGCCCCGGATCTTCGCGGTGGGCGACGTGCGCTGTGGCAGCGTGAAGCGGGTTGCCGCAGCGGTGGGAGAGGGCTCCGCCTGCGTCCAACTAGTGCACCGGGTACTGGCCGAGTAAGGTCAATCCATCAGGCTTCCAATGAAAGACCATTGCCATGAATGATCATCCCTTTCAGCTCACCCCGGCGGTCCAGAGCTTCGACCATATGCAGGGGCCGCCGCATGCTGCCGTCACGGTGGTGGAATATGGAGATTTCGAGTGCCCGAACTGCAAGCAGGCCGCTCCCGCGGTCAAGTTGCTGCTCGAGCGCTTCGAGGAGCGGGTCTGCTACGTGTGGCGACACTTTCCGCTGGCGGAAGTCCATCCGCACGCCCTGATGGCGGCCCAGGCCGCGGAGGCCGCCGGGGGGCAGCAGCAGTTCTGGCCCATGCACGACCTCCTGTTCGAGAACCAGACGCACCTGAAAGCCCAGCATCTGAAAAGTTATGCGGAGCGGCTGGGCCTGGACATGGCGCGCTACACGGCCGAGATGGATGATGAGATCTATCTGCAGCGGGTTCGGGAGCACATGGAGAGCGGCAAGCACAGCGGCGTACGGGCTACCCCGACGTTCTTCGTCAACGGCCGAATCCACGATGTCTCCTTCGGACTGCGCACACTGTTCGACGCTGTGGAAGAGGCACTGAAGCACCACCACCGCTGACGGTGCTTCGACACGAATGCGTCATGCACGTGCCCGACAATGCGGGGCACCATGGCAGTCACCGTCAATCTCACGTCCGAGCTCCGCGGATGGATTCTGCATAACCTCGATCGCGGTTGCGCGCCGCTGGATCTGGTCAACACGATGATCAACCAGCGGTTCGAGCCGCGGATCGCGCAAGGCCTCGTGCAGGCGTTTGCAAGCGCGCGTTCTGCAGGGGTTGCTCCGCCGTCCAATTCAGTAGCGCTCGAGGTGCAGGAGGCTTCTTACGCCTACGAGACGCCCCGGATTGCGAGCGGGAACCTAGTCCGTACCGCGGACCGCGAAATCCCGGTGTTGCTTCGCTACGAAAAACCAGTTGTCGTTCTCCTGGAAGGAGTTCTGAGTCACGACGAGTGTGCGGAACTGATCGAGCTGGCACGACCGCGATTGCGACCTTCCACTGTCGTAGATCCGCAGACGGGGGCTAACACGGTCGCGAACTATCGCAACAGCGAGGGAATGTTTTTCCGCCCTGCGGAAACGCCTCTGATTGCGCTTCTCGATCGCCGGGTGGCCGAGCTGATGAATTGCCCGCTGGAGAACGGAGAAGGACTACAGGTCCTGCGCTACGGAGCGGGTGGCCACACAGCACCTCACTTCGACTTCCTCGTTCCCTCGAACCCGACCAACGAGGCGTCGCTACAGCGCAGCGGGCAACGGCTCAGCACGCTGATGATCTACTTGAGCGACGTCACGCGCGGTGGAGAAACCGTATTCCCGGAAGTGAGGCTCTCAGTCACCCCACGCAAAGGCAATGCCGTCTACTTCGAGTATGCCAATAGCCGGCAGCAACTCGACGCACGCTCGCTCCATGCTGGAGCACCTGTTATCGAAGGCGAAAAGTGGGCCGTGACAAAGTGGATGCGGACCCGGCCGTTCGTCCCGGCATGAACTCAGACCTGCTTGGCACCCGGCAGGGCGACAGACAGCTCGAGGACCTCGTGACCATCCTCGCGCTCAAGGCTGACCTGCACCGCTTCGGGGTCGACGTTGACGTATTTCTTGATGACTTCCAGCAACTCACGCCGCAGCAGAGGAAGGTAGTCCGGACCACCGCGTGCGCTGCGCTCCTGAGCGACGATGATCCGCAGCCGCTCCTTGGCAACGTTAGCTGTCGGCGGGGTACGGCGGAAAAGAGCGAGTAACCCCATATCAGCCTCCAAACAGGCGTGCGAAGAAGCCTTTCTTCGGTTCGTCCACGAAGCGAAGTGGTAGGGTCTCGCCGAGCAATCGCGCGACCGCGTCGTCATAGGCGAGTGAGGCATCGCTCGTGTCGTTGAGAATGACAGGCACCCCGGCGTTGGAGGCGGACAGAACATCGGGGGACTCAGGAACAACGCCTACCACGTCGAGACCGAGAATTTCTTTCACATCGCTAACGCTCATCATTTCGCCAGTCGCAACCCGTTTGGGGCTGTAACGCGTCAGCAACAGATGTTCCTTCACGCCCCCATTACCCTGCTCCGCGCGCTGTGTCTTGCTCGCTAGCAGGCCGAGAATGCGATCGGAGTCGCGCACCGACGAGACTTCCGGATTCACAACAACAACCGCACGGTCGGCAAAATACATCGCCAAGTGCGCCCCCTTCTCGATACCGGCCGGAGAATCGCAGATCACGTAGTCGAAGCCGTCGGCGGTGAGCTCGTCGAGCACACGGCGAACGCCTTCGGACGAGAGCGCGTCCTTATCCCGAGTCTGTGAAGCGGCCAGCACGAACAGTGTGTCGATTCGCTTGTCCTTGATGAGGGCCTGCTTGAGTGTGCAGTCACCCTGGATGACATTCACGAAGTCGTAAACGACCCGCCGCTCGCAACCCATGATGAGATCGAGGTTGCGGAGGCCAATGTCGAAATCGATGACGGCGACTTTCTTGCCGCGGCGCGCGAGGCCGCATGAGAGGCTAGCGGATGTGGTCGTCTTCCCGACGCCACCCTTACCTGACGTGACAACTATAATTTCGGTCAATGTTTGCTCTCCTCTAGCGCAGATTAAGCGCCAATTCGGCCAAAATGCAGCTTGTCGCCATCCAGCCACGCCTGGACGGGCTTGCCGGCGAGCTCGGGAGGAATGGTCTCGAAAACACGGAATACGCCCGCGATGGACACGAGCTCGGCGTGGAATTCCTGGCAGAAAACGCGGGCGGTGAGGTCCTCGCGCGCCCCGGCCATAGCGCGTCCGCGAAGTGGGCCATAAATATGTACACACCCGTCCGCCGCTACCTCAGCTCCAGCACTCACCATCGCCGTCACAACGAGGTCGCGATTGCGCGCGTATACGCGTTGGCCCGAGCGAACCGTCTGCGTGTGCATCAGAGCCGGTAGACCAGCTGACTCCTGAGGCGGCGGCGGCGCGGCAGCCTGCACAACGGGAACGTTCTGGTTGGCACGAAAGTGCGAGAGAACGGGGATTTGCAGCGCGCCCGAGAGCGCTTCGACTCCGAGTGAGCCCGTCGTTAGTCCAATCGAGAGCATACCCGCGCGCTTTACTGCCTCGATCACGCCACGAACTTCGGCGACATCGGGGCTTTTCTCCAGCGCACTCAGATCGAGGCATACGGCGGTGCGCTCGAAAAAGCGCGGCGCCGTGGCGATACGCCCCGTCAGCTCGTCGAGAATGACTCCAGGATCTGTTGTCCGAATACGCACCTGGACCAGCCCGACCTGGCCGAACCGGATGTCGAGGGCTGATTCACGCGGAGCGTCGGCTGGCTTGTTCATCTCGGCTGGCTTGTTCATCATATTAGTGTTGTGCTGAAAGAATTCCCCGCCACGTCCCAGCGAACTCCAAGCACCAGCGGTACTGCGGTGCGCGGGGATGCCGCGAAGTGTACCGATAACTGCTTCTGACTCAACCGAAAATCGTCCAACGCGTCGATTCCCCGCGCGCCAGATTTTAGAGCAACCCCGCGTGATGCGCTCAAGGACGGCGCCGCGCGCCACGCGTCGCTTGCGCTTCGAGCGGATTTTCGGGCCAATAGTGTTTCGGATAGCGGCCGCGCATGTCTTTACGCACTTCTGCGTAGGAGCCTCGCCAGAAACCCGCCAGGTCGCGGGTAACTTGCACCGGCCGTTGCGCGGGTGAGAGGAGCTTGAACGTCACTGGGATGCGACCGCCGCCGATCCGTGGCGTGGCATCGAGCCCAAAAACCTCTTGAAGGCGCACGGATAGCGCCGGTGCGCTTGGATCGAGGTAGTCGATACGGATCTGTGACCCGCTGGGTACTTGAAGGTGGGTGGGCGCGAGGGAATCGAGCTCGCGTTGCTGCTCCCAGCTCAACAGGGAGCGGAGTACATCTATCAATGGGATACGCGCGAGATGTTCTTTGCGAGTGATGCCGTCCAGCCATGGATTCAGCCACGTCTCGACGGAAGCGGCCAGGTCGGCATCCGACACCGCGGGCCAGGAGCCGCCAGCTTCCGCCGACGACTCGCCTGGGCCGCGAAGTTTTCGAGCGAATTCAATTCGCGCCTGCAAATCCCGTGACTCGCGACTCCACGGCAGAGCATCGATGCCGAGCTCTCGGACACCCGTCAGCATGGCGGCACGAGCCGCTTCGACGGGAATTTCGGGAAGCGGCTTCTCCTCCAGGAGAATGGAGTCCAGCTGCACGGTGCGCCGAGCGATGACCGCCTGCTCGCGTGAGCTCCACTCCACAGACTCCTGACGTCGTAGGCGCTCGGGCATGTGCTCGTCGATATCAGCACGCGTCAGAGGCGCAGCCAGAAGAATTCGCGCATCGCGCTCGCGATCATCGAGGTCAACGGCCACGATGAGTTCCTGCTTGGCCAACCCCTGTGGCTCCGCAAAGTGAGCCCCACGGCCATTCGCAAGCGTAAAGCGACCGTCCGTAGCGGCTCTGCGCCGTCCTATTCTGTCGGGATAGGCGAATGCCAACATCACGCCGACGTCCTCAGCACCGTAATCGTAGGACTGCCTATCCTGCGCGGTCGAGTTGGACGCCGAAGCCTGACGTTGTAAATCCTTTGCTGCCCGGCGTGCTCGCTGGAGTCCGAATCGGTCGATCCCCGGCGGGCTGCCCTCGCCTCGCATGACTTCAATGCGCGTGCGGATGTCCGCATCGCGGGCTCCGGAAGCACCGCGCAACAAATCGCGCTCGCCAAGAAGAGCCGCCAGATCGGCGGCCAGCGGCAAGCGTCCCATGCCGCGAGCGCGAAGAAGCATGTGGGCGAAGCGAGGGTGCACGCCGATACTCGCCATCTCACGTCCATGCGGCGTAATGCGCCCGTCCGAATCGAGCGCACCGAGCTTTTCGAGCACGTCGCGCGCGCTGGCAAGCATCGCCGCCGGAGGTGGATCGAGCCAACGCAAGGCGTTGGGATCGCGGGTGCCCCAGCTCGCGAGCTCCAGTGCCAATGGAATGAGGTCGGCTTCAGCGATCTCGGGCGGAGTGAATGGAGCGAGGCTTCTATGCGCGCCTTCACTCCAAGCGCGATAGGAGACACCCGGCTCCGTACGGCCCGCTCTGCCCTGCCGTTGGTCGGCAGAAGCGCGAGAAATTCGCTGCGTTTCGAGGCGGCTCATGCCCGTGGAAGGATCGAACATAGAGCGGCGGACGAGTCCGGAATCGACCACGACGCGTACACCCTGGATGGTCAGACTCGTCTCGGCGATGTTGGTCGCGAGAACGACTTTGCGGGTGCCGGGAGAGGACGGTGCAAGCGCGGCGTCCTGGTCCTCGGGGGATAGCTCGCCGAAGAGTGGCAGAACGCGGATGTAAGGCGTTGCCTCAATCAGCGACTGGACGCGCCGGATCTCGCGTGCCCCGGGCAGAAACACGAGTACGTCGCCGGTTTCTTCCCGTAGGGCTCGCAGTATGAGTTGCGCGGTGATCTTCTCCGGTGAATCGGTGGGGCCGCCAGGCCCGAACGGCGGCCCGGGAAGGGGCGGCGCCCCTTTCCCGGCGAAGCGCGATTCCACCGGAAATGTACGCCCCTCGGAAGTGACTATCGGCGCGTCGCCCAAGAGCCGTGCGACCGCCTCGCCGTCGAGTGTCGCCGACATGACGAGCACTCTCAGGTCCGGCGTCAGATTCTCCCGCGCATCCAACACGAGCGCCAACCCCAGGTCCGCCTGCAAGCTACGCTCATGGAATTCGTCGAAAATAACCGCGGCAATCCCTTCGAGCGCCGGGTCATTCTGCATCACGCGGGTGAGGACGCCTTCGGTGACGACCTCGACACGCGTGTCACGGGAGACGCGCGTGTCCATGCGCATCCGATAGCCTATGGTGCGGCCGACTGGCTCACCGAGAGTCTGCGACATGCGTTGCGCGACAGCACGAGCAGCCAGACGGCGCGGCTCTAACATAAGAATGCGCTTCCCGCGTGCCCAGGGCTCATCGAGGAGCGCGAGCGGAACGACCGTGCTCTTGCCAGCGCCGGGAGGCGCTTGCAGGACTGCGGATGGGCCTCGCGCGAGCGCCGCGAGGAGCGCGGGCAGCGTGGCGTCAATGGGGAGGCCGGAGGTCAGCATAGGCTCAGTCGGCCCTGACTCAGCTCCGCCATACCCCGGCCGCGAAACAGACCCAACCCCCGATCAGGGCCAGCCCGCCAACCGGCGTGACGATTCCTAAAAGCCGTGGCGCGCCGAAGGTCAGCGCGTAAAGACTGCCCGAGAACAGAACGATTCCTACGATCACCAACACAGCAGCCCAACGCACCGTAGCCACATCGACGAATCGCAGCGTCAGACCAATGCCTAACAGGCCGAGTGCGTGAAAGAAGTGGTACCTCACAGCAGTCTCATAGACCTGCAACCGATCGGGCGATAACTGCGCCTTCAACGCGTGGGCGCCGAAGGCACCGAACACCGTCGCTAACGCTAGAAGAATCCCCGCTATGGCGAGCGTGCGGCTGCTACTCACCGCGTGAGCCGAGAAGTGGCTTTATCAAGTCGAGTGGCAGGGGGAACACGATGATCTGCGTCTTCTCGTGTGAGATGTCCGCGAGGGTCTGCAGATAGCGCAATTGCATGGCGCTCGGTTGCCGTGCGAGCGATTCCGCGGCCCGCACGAGCATCTCCGCCGCCTGGCTCTCGCCTTCGGCGTGGATGATCTTCGCACGCCGGGTGCGCTCGGCCTCCGCCTGTTTCGCCATGGCGCGGATCATGCTTTCGTCGAGATCGACGTCCTTGATCTCCACATTCGCGACCTTGATGCCCCAGGCTTCCGTTGCCTGGTCGAGGATGACCGCAATATCGCTGTTGAGCTTGTCCCGTTGCGACAGGAGATCATCCATCTCGTGCTGGCCGAGAACCGAGCGCAGCGTCGTCTGCGCGACCTGGCTCGTGGCGTCGTAGGGATTGGCGACCTGGAGCACCGCTTTCCCGGGATCCACGATGCGGAAATACACCACGGCGTTGACTTTGACCGAGACGTTGTCGCGTGTGATCACGTCCTGCTTGGGTACGTTGAGCACAATGACGCGCAGATCAACCTTGCGCATCTGCTGAATGAACGGGATGACGACAATGACGCCGGGGCCCTTGATGCCGGTGAAGCGGCCGAGGCTCAGCATCACACCCCGCTCATACTCGTTTAGTATTTTGATGGCGCTGAGCAGCAGCAGGAGAATGAAGACGACTACGATCAGGATGAAAGGCATGACACTCTCCGTCCGCTTAGCGCGGCTCCACCCACAATGTTAGCCCTTCCACCTTCACGATGCGCGCTATCTGTCCGGTACTCAGCTCGGTATCGCTATGAGCGTTCCACAATTCGCCGCGATAACGCACACGGCCGGTGCCGGTGAAGCCCTGGAGGACTTCCGCGTTGTCACCGATCATCCCTTGCACTCCCGTGACCACCGGGCGGCGCATGGAGCGGGCGGCAATATAGGCTATCCCCAGGACGACGAGACCTCCGACGGTGGCGATTGCGGCAATCAGAGGCAATGTAACGTTCATCCCCGGCACATCGGTATCGAACAGAATGAGCGACCCCACCACGAACGCAATCAGACCACCCAGGCCGAGCGACCCGAAAGTCGGGAAAAAGAATTCGGCAATGATCATCCCCACGCCCAGCGCCACGAGCGCCAGGCCGGCATAGTTCACCGACAGGATCTGGAAGGCGAACAACGCCACCAGCAGGCAGATGGTGCCGGCAACCCCAGGCAACATGACACCGGGGTTATAGCCCTCCAGCAACAGGCCGTAGATCCCGATGAGCATCAGTCCATACGCAACCGTGGGATGCGTAATGATGGCGAGCAACTCGGTGCGCCAGTCGGGCTTGACGTGCTGGACGGCCAGATCGCGCGTTGCGAGCTTCATAGGGCGATCGCCTATCTTCACCTCGCGTCCGTCGATTTGCGTCAACAGGTCGGGAATGTCACGGGCGACGACGTCTATGACTTTTTGTTGAAGTGCCGCTGTGGCGGACAGACTCGCAGCGCCTCGGACCGCGCGCTCCGCCCAGTCGGCATTGCGGCCGCGGAGTTCCGCAAGGCCACGAATGTAGGCCACCGCGTCGTTGATGACCTTTCGCTCCATCGCGGTAGCGGGTTGGGGTGGTTCGACGGCGGGCGGGGTGTCGTTGGGTGACGGCGATGAGGTCTTTGCTGGGCCTGGCGGTGCGGTGGCGGGACCGGGGGCTGCCTTGGAACCCTGCGGTCCGGCGGGACCTGGAGTTGCGTTGGGACTTGGGGCTGCCGTGGGACTCGGACCCGCTGTGGGATTCGGCGCCGACGTTGGATTAGTCTCTGGCGGAGACTCCCCGCCGATAGAAACCGGCGTCGCAGCGCCGAGGTTCGTCGCTGGCGCCATAGCCGCGATGTGACTCGCGTACAGGATGTAGGTCCCTGCACTCGCCGCCCGTGCGCCCGACGGAGAAACATAGGTCACGACCGGCACCGGCGAAGCAAGAATCGCGCGAATGATGTCGCGCATGGACGTGTCGAGGCCGCCCGGTGTATCCACTTCCAATATCACCAGCCTGCTGCCGGCCTTCTGCGCCGCCTCGAGACCGTGCACGATATACCGGGAGGTGGCAGGTCCGATCGCACCGTTGATTTCGAGCACGGTGGCCTGCGGGACGGTGGCAACGGCGTTGGCATTGCTCGAAGCGCCGAACGCCATCGGCATCACACCCGAGAGCGCCATACCGATGGCGATCATCAACAGAGCGCGAAGCGACGCGGCTTTCATCAACGCTCACCCTACTCTCAGGCTCAGCGCCTCTGCAACCGTACCCGAATATCAGGGGCGTTTTGCTTTTCCCGGCCGGGATCGGACCGGCGGCGTCCGGGGAAGGCCCGTGTGTTGAGTACGGAACGGGCGGGGCGCACCGGCACCGGCCTGACGCGCCTGCGGCGCTTGCGTGCTGCTGCCCCCGCGACCACCACCGGCCGGCGCCCGGCGGCCTTCCGGGGCATTGCCTGTACCCGTCGGCTGGTAGGCCGGCACGAGTTGGTGTTTGCCGTTGCCAATCAGGTCGGCACGCCCCATATGGCGCAGCGCCTCACGCAGCACGGGCCAGTTGTCGGGATCGTGGTAGCGCAAGAACGCCTTGTGCAGCCGGCGAACCTTGATTCCCTTGGGAATCCTGACTTCCTCACTCGTGTGGGTGACGCGCTTCAACGGATTCTTACCCGAGTGGTACATCGCGGTGGCCGTTGCCATCGGCGACGGCAGGAACGCCTGCACCTGGTCCGCGCGGAAGCCGTTCGTCTTCAGCCACAAGGCGAGCTCGAGCATGTCCTCGTCGCTCGTACCGGGATGGGCGGCGATGAAGTAGGGAATGAGGTACTGCTCTTTACCGGCTTCCTTTGAGAACTTCTCGAACAGCTCCTTGAAGCGGTAATAGGCCCCGACCCCGGGCTTCATCATTTTCGACAGCGGCCCTTCGGCGAGAGCCTCGGGCGCGATCTTCAGATAGCCGCCCGTATGGTGTTGGGCAAGCTCTTTGACATACGCCGGTGACTCAATCGCCAGGTCATAGCGCACGCCGGAGGCAATCAGCACCTTCTTGATGCCGGACAACTCGCGGGCGCGCCGATAGAGGCGAATGAGCGGCGTGTGATCGGTGTTGAGATTGGGGCAAACAGCGGGATACACGCAGGAGGGCCGCCGGCAGGCGCTTTCAATCGACGGGCTCTTGCAGGCGAGACGGTACATGTTGGCGGTCGGGCCGCCGAGATCGGAAATGACGCCCGTGAATCCCGGTACGCTGTCGCGGATCGTCTCGATCTCACGGATCACCGAGTCTTCCGAGCGGTTCTGGATGATGCGTCCCTCGTGCTCGGTGATCGAGCAGAAGGTGCAGCCGCCAAAGCAGCCCCGTTGGATCGAGATCGAGAAGCGAATCATCTTGTAGGCCGGGATGTTCACCTTCCCGTAGAACGGATGCGGCAGGCGGCGATAGGGCCGCTCGTACACGTAATCCATTTCCTTCGTCGTCAGGGGAATCGGCGGCGGATTCAGCCAGACGTCGACGTCGCCATGCTTTTGCACCAGGGCGCGCGCGTTTCCTGGGTTAGCCTCGAGGTGGAGGATGCGTGAGGCGTGCGCATACAACACCGAGTCGGCGGCGACCTGTTCGTACGACGGCATGCGGATGACGCTGCGTTCGCGGTCCGCGGTCTTCACGCGGCGGACGAAGCGGACGACTTTTTCTACAGGGGCAGCGGCGAGCGTCGCGGCGCCAGGCCCGTTGGCGGCCTCGGGTCCGCTCCCAGCGGCCGCATTGGTGGCCCGAATCTCTGGCTCCATCGCGTACGGATCGACAGGCGGATTCAACGGCCCCGGTGTATCCAGATGCGTCGAATCGATCTCGATCCAACCCTCGGGCGTACTCTTGCGCGCAAACGCCGTCCCACGCAGGTCGGTGATGTCACGAATGCTCTCCCCCGCGGCCAGCCGATGCGCGATCTCACAGATCTGCCGCTCGCCGTTGCCATAGACGAGCAGATCCGCTTTGGCGTCGAGCAGAATCGAGCGCCGGACTTTCTCCGACCAGTAATCAAAGTGCGCGATGCGCCGTAACGAAGCCTCGATGCCGCCAACAACGATCGGCACGTCCTTGAAGGCCTCACGGGCACGCTGCGCGTAGACGATCACCGAGCGATCGGGACGTTTACCACCAACACCCTCCGGCGTGTACGCGTCGTCACTACGGACACGGCGATCCGAAGTGTAGCGATTCACCATCGAGTCCATATTTCCGGCGGTGATGCCGAAAAACAGGTTGGGTCGTCCTAACGCGGCGAACGGCTCGGCGCTGTGCCAGTCCGGCTGGGCTATGATCCCAACGCGGAATCCCTGTGCCTCCAGCAACCGCCCGACAATGGCCATGCCGAAGCTAGGGTGATCGACGTAGGCGTCGCCGGTGACCACGATGACATCGCAGCTATCCCACCCCAGCACGTCCATTTCCGCGCGCGACATGGGCAAGAACGGGGCGGTGCCGAAGCGGGCAGCCCAGTATTTGCGATAGCCGGAGATTTCACGTGCGGGGTTCATGGGAACCGCGTATTACACCAGAACAGGGGGGACGTCGGTGACATCTTTGGGCCCCCGGGCGCGGGGCTCAAGTGTCGGACTTACGGGTTCGACCGGGCTCCCGGCGCTGCCGCCAGCTTGGCCAGGGCATCGGGCAGGCCCGGGACCACACCGGCCCCGTCCAGCACCTGGAGGCTCGATCCGTCGAAGTCATTCCCAATGGCCTCGTAGCGCCCTCCCAGGCACTTCGCCAGGAACCCCTCGGCGATCGCATAGAACGCCAGCCGGTTCTGGGGTCGGGCGAAGCCATGTCCCTCGTCCGGGTACAGGACGTAGGTCACCGGAAGCTGCTTCTTCTTCATGGCGGCCACGATCTGGTCCGATTCCGCCTGCTTCACGCGCGGATCGTTGGCGCCCTGTGCGATGAGCAGCGGCCGGGAAATCCGCTCCACGAAGGTCAGAGGCGAACGCTCCTCGAGGAGCTTCCGCCCATCGTCCGTGCGCGGGTCCCCAATGCGCCGAGTCATATCTTCGAGAAATGACTTCCAATACGGCGGAATCGAACCAATCAGCGTCGCGAGATTCGAAGGCCCGACAATGTCCACACCGCATGCGAAGCGGTCGGGTGTAAACGTGAGCCCAACGAGCGCGGCATAGCCACCATAAGAGCCGCCGTAGATCGCCACCTTCTCGGGCACCGCCACCTTCTCCCGAACGGTCCAATCAACAGCGTCCAACAGGTCATTGTGCATGTTGCCGGCCCACTCATGATCGCCGGCGTTGATGAAGCTCTTGCCGAAACCCGTCGAGCCCCGATAGTTCACCGAAAGCACGGCATAGCCACGATTGGCGAGCCATTGATGCTCGGGGTTGAATCCGTAGCTGTCGCGCGCCCACGGACCACCGTGGACATCCAACACCAACGGCAGCGGCGCGGCAGGTCGCCAATTCGCGCCGCCGTCGCCCTTCGCGGCTCCCGCACCCGGCGGTAGCGTCAGATACCCGACCAGGGTCAGTCCGTCACGACTGGGAATTTCCACCGGCCGCATGGGTCGCAGCGGCGCGCCCGCCAACTCGGGCCGGTGATCGAAAAGCTTCGTCACCTTGCCATTGGTACGGTCGTACACATAACTCGCCGTAACGTGCACGGGATCGTCCACGACGACTATCCACTTGGCGTCATCGTTGGTGCGGCTCAGCACCTGAAACTGCGGGCCAAGTGCCGCCTTGAGGTGCTCGATGTCCTTGGTGGCAGCCGGAGTCATCGGCTCGAACTCCTCGGTGAGATACTCCACGCCGAAAGCCTGCGGAGTACGCGTGCGGGGATCTAGCCAGACATCCGATACGTCGGCATTACCACTCTGGCCGATGACGGCCTGCTTACCAGAGGTCAGGTCGACCCGCACCAGCGCAGCTTTGTCGCGACCCACAGCACTCAACAGCAGGGCGGTGTTGCCGCCCTCTTCGATCACGAGCGGCCGCATCGTCAGGCTGTCCGCCTGACCGTATTGCAGAAAGCTTTCCCAACCCTGGTACGTGCGCCGATACAACTCACCGCCGCCGTCCGGAAGCGTCTTCACCGCCAGCCGCGGACGCAGCTGCAGATCCTCCAGATAGCCGGCGAACTGTTGATCGTTGCGCTCGATGAGTTTCCGGGTGCCGGTGCTGACGTCGACCTCGTACAGGTCGTGATACTCCGGCGTGCGGTCGTTGAGCGAAATCAACGCCACCTCCGGGCGTTGATACGACAGGCCGACGATCTCGGCGTGAACTTTGTCGATCGGGGTTAGATCGAGCTGCCGCCCGGTCTCGACATCCACGCTATAGACGTGCCAGTTCTCATCACCATTGTCATCCTGCAGAAACAACACGTGTCGCCCATCCTCAGCCCACTGATGCTGGCGAATGCCGCGCCTGCGGTCATTTGTGATGGGCTTTGCCTCAGCCAGCTTTCCATACGGCGCCAGCCAGATATTCAGGATTCCATCCTTCGGCGCGAGAAAGGAGATGTAGTGCCCGTCCGGACTCAACCGCGCTTGCGCCCGCACCGGATTACCAAACAGCGCGGAGCGCGGGATCAGGGGAGCCTCGTGAGTCGCAGCCACAACATTACCTCCGCCGATGATGAAGAGCGCCGCCACAGCGACGAGCCACCGGACACTCATGATATTCCCCGTCCCACGCCGCTCAATAAAGCAACAGCGACTCGCGCTCCGCGCGCCACGCGGTCTCGTCGACCACCGCCAGCGCATCCAGATCGCCCGGGGTTGCCTGCGGATCGTCCACCCAGCGCCGCAGCAAGTCGCTGCCGTTGATGACGTCGATGGCGAGCCGGTTCTTCTCGTACTCGTACGGAAAATCGCGCCAGATGGGGTAATCCGGCCGCAGCCGGCGCAGAGCCTTGAATGCAAGCGCGAACAGTCGCCATGGCTTGAACCCCTCATGGTCGTAGTACGCGGTGTCGTCGACGTGAACCTGGATGCCACCGCAGAGCTTGCCAACATGTTTGTGGAATGTGGGCTCGAAATAACACGGCCGCAGGCGGCAGCCGCGCGTCCAGCCGGGCGCCAGCGCGCGCATCTCCGCCAGCAACGCTCTTGCATCGACATCCGGCGCGCCCAGCAGTTCCAACGGGCGTGTGGTACCACGACCCTCCGACAAAGTTGCGCCTTCCAGCATGACCGAGCCCGGATAACAGCGTGCCATCCAAAGGTTGGGCGCGTTCGGACTCGGATTTACCCAGGTGCGCGAGCCGAGCGGCCACCCATGCCCTGGCGCGACGTCGGGCATCCAACCCTCCATCGGGATGATCTGACATTCCACATCGAGCCGCAGCGTCCCCACGAACCAGTGGGCGAGCTCCCCCAAAGTCAGGCCGTGTCGCATCGGCATCGGACCGGCGCCCACGAAGCTTTCGCAGCCCGGGCGCAAAGTCAGACCTTCCACCGGCCGTCCAATCGGATTCGGACGGTCCAGAACCCAGACTTCCTTGCCCGCCTTCGCAGCCTCTTCGAGGACGTATCGCAGCGTCGTGACAAACGTGTAGATCCGGCACCCAAGGTCTTGCAGATCAACGAGCAAGACATCGAACGTATCCATCATCGCCGGCGTCGGCCGGCGTACTTCACCGTAGAGGCTGAAAACAGGAATGCCGTGCACCGGATCGCTGTAGTCCGGCGATTCGACCATGTTGTCCTGCTTATCGCCGCGCAGCCCATGCTGGGGTCCGAACGCAGCGCTCATACGCACATCCCCGAGCGCGGCTAACGCGTCGAGAGAGTGGTACAGGTTGCGTGTCAGAGACGCGGGATGGGCCAACAGAGCCACGCGTCTGCCTGCCAAGGGCTTGCGCAGCTCCGGCTCATCGAGAAGGCGGTCGATTCCAAACTTCATGGTGTCAGCTCGAGCACAAAACCGTCCGGGTGATGGAAATCCGGCTTACCGGGCGCATGTTTCAGCGCCCAATATGAAAGCGTACCACTGTTGTCCTCAACGACTGCAGTCAACGCAAGCTTCAGCGTACGTCCAGCCTCGAGAGCGGTCAGCTCGGGCACCCGCACCACCGCGTCAAGTTCGAGACGATCGTCGAAACGACGGACGTTGAGCTCCGGCGGTACGGTGACGTCAGTTGGCGACATCCGCTCCCGATATCCACTGAAGCGGTAAATCGCCCATTCCTGCGAGGGTGAGAAATTGAGCTCGTAGTAGCCGGGCATGCCGGGGATCGCTATGAAAGCCTCGAAACACGTGTGCTTCCAAAGCCCATCCGCACGGCCCGGAGACTGCGAAGACGGAACGCGTACCCCAGACGTTTCGGCTATCAGAACGTACTGGAAGACGAGGGTGTCAGACTGCCCCCGTCGTACGCGCGCATTGATTCCCCGCGAGACGCCGTCGCCCCCGTCGCTCTCCACATGCCCGCCGTATGTCCCGCCCCCGCGGATCGCGTCACCGCGAGCTGCGAAGTCAACCAGGGGCACCCATTTTGATTCCGCAAGAGTCATAGACTATCCAGATGCTGCGCCAGGAGCCTGTCTGACTCATGATCGCCGTAGCGAGGGCGACCCAGATCGAGGCCTAGCCGGCCGCCAGCTTTCAGCGATCGTTTCCCGCGCATAGCCAACGCATATGTAAGGGA
>JAQGOE010000360.1 GCA_028293725.1 Gammaproteobacteria bacterium
CCGACAGCATGTGATGCAGGTGGCCGCTGTCATCGAGGATCTGCCGGCCAACACGCATTTGGACGCCGCGGTGTTCGTGCCTGCCATTGCCAGTTTCTCGAGAGTGACCCTCGACGAGATGGGCGCGGGGCCGGATAAGCTGCGACCCGAAAATGTATACACCTACGTACGTCTTCGACCCCACGCTCAGTCGGCAAGCCTGGACGCCGCGATGCGAGGTTTCGCCGAGAGACACGTGACGGGCGAGTTCGGCGGCCAGCGTATTGCGCAAGCGTATACGTTCAATCTAGTCCCATTGACACAGATACATCTCCAGCCGCGAAGTATCGCCGACATGAAGCCGCCGGGCGATCCCCGCACGCTGCAGGCCATGATTGGGATCGCGGTCTTGATTGCGTTCGTAGCGGGCAGCAACTTCGTCAGCATGATGACCGCACGGGCCGCGCAGCGAGCGGTTGAAGTGGGTATCCGCAAGGCCGTGGGCGCGACTCGCCGCCAGATCATCGCGCAGTTCCTGGGTGAGTGCCTCTTCTTCGCGGCGCTCGCGCTCGCCCTCGCCATCGTTGGCGTCGAAATGTCGCTGCCGGCATTGAATGGCTTCTTACAGCGCGACATGGTTTTCAACTACCTGGGTGACCCGAGCCTCGGCGCCCGTATTCTCGCTGTCTGGGTTGTTGTTGGACTGGCGGCGGGTGCGTATCCGGCGTTAGTCCTATCGATGTTCCGGCCCAGCGCCGTACTCAGAGGCATCGTAT
This sequence comes from Gammaproteobacteria bacterium, assembly GCA_028293725.1. The sequence goes on from JAQGOE010000360.1 coordinate 756, forward strand.
TTCTTCCGGGCGGATCGGGGCGCCTGCGACAGACCCTGGTCATCTGCCAATTCGCCACGCTCATCGCCCTGATCGTGTCGACCGTCACGATCCATCGTCAGACCCTGTACGCGATGGAAGATCGCCTCCGCCTGCCGAGCGAGCAGATTTACGTCGGCAGTTCCGGCTGTCCCACGTCCTTCAGGGAGGAAGTCGAACACATCCAAGGCGTGCTCTCCGCGAGCTGCGCATCGGATACGGCCCTCGCTTACGGCCGTTTCAGTGTCGTTTTCGCCGCGTCGACTGGCGACAGCATATCGCTCGGAGGGGCCCCGGTAGACTACGGATTTCTCGAGCTGTTTGGTGTTAAACCGCTTGCGGGCCGGTTGTTCGCCCAGGATCAGGGTGAGGACAATGTTCTGCGCGCGAATCCCGCCAGCGAGTCGAATCCTTCGGTGGTCATCAACGAGACCGCCGCAAGGGCGTTGGGCTACGCGTCCCCGCAGGCGGCCGTCAATCAGTTCAGGCGCTGGAACCGCATGGTGGACACGACGGTGTTGGATAGCCAGGGCTCGCGAATCATCGGCGTCATTCCGGATTTCTCGATCGGTTCCGTCAGGGACGTCATCGAGCCGACGGCGTACTACATCGACCCCTCCAGGCTCAGCTTCCTCATTCTAAAATTCGCCGGCCATACCATTCCCGAATCCATGCGTGCGGTGCAAGCGGCGTGGACACAACATGCAGGACCCGATCCTTTCGAAGGGATGTTCCTGAGCCAGTACGTGAATGACCTTTATGCTGACATCCGCAGACAGTCCGCAATCTTCTCTGTTTTCTCGTGCGTGGCCGTGGTCATCGCGTCTCTCGGACTACTCGGCCTCGCTGTCTTCACAGCGGCGCGGCGCACGCGTGAGATCGGGTTGCGCAAAGTCATGGGCGCAAACCGGTGGGACATCCTGCGCTTCCTCGCGTGGCAATTCGCTCGCCCGGTCCTGTGGGCGAACCTGATCGCGTGGCCCTTGGCTTACGTCGCCATGCAACGGTGGCTCGAAGGGTTTGCTTACCACGTTGACCTCAACCCATTGGTGTTCGTGGCATCCAGCCTGCTCGCACTCATCATTGCGCTCGTAACCGTAGCCGGACACGCCCTCCTCGTCGCGCAGGTGAAGCCGGTCGCGGCACTCCGGTACGAATAGCTACCTCCCGCAACCACCCCGATCACTCGCAGTGATGCGCTGAAAGAACGTCATATTTTTCCCGCCCAATTTGATATTCAGGGTTCCAACAGACTGCCGCAGGTTGCTTTCCCAGATCGCTTGCCCGGTCGTCTCGTGCGCCTCGCAAACCAACGGGTATACCACGCTCACCTCACGCGGCACCGCGCCACCCAGATGACAGCCAGCCAGGGCAGGGTGATCTAAAACCGGGAAAAATCGATGCAGCTCCGCCCTCGTGAGACAGCGTTTTTCATGGGTCGTCAAATAGCGAAGATTGTTCTCGAGATTCGGCATCCCGGTTTCTGTCGTGATCTCAAACCAGGTAGGCGATTCTTCGTCTCGAGCGCTTCCATGTTGAGAGCCCACCAGAGGCAGTAGGGCGAGCAGCAGAAATCGCATCCCGTTCATCATCCCCTCCTTCGATACCGTGCCCGAGACCAGCAGCGTAGCCCGCCCATCGAGGCCAGGGCATTCCGAATCCTGCTCTTCAATTCACCCGCCCCCCGTGCAGCGCGGCCCCTAGCCAGCGGGCAGACCTTCCGCCCATTGACACCCCTCGGACCGCCCCCTTAGTGTCGCCCCGCCTTACAAACGGAAACAATCGTCAGATATCGAATGAATTAGAAAGCTTCTACACAACTTTCGAAGGAGATCACAATGCGCAAAGGAAAGCTCAGTCCCCCGTCCTCCCGTTCCCGCCACCGCACCCTCCTCTGCGGCGCCATCCTCTTGGGGACAATCCAAGCGGTCCAGGCCCAGGTAGCCACCGACGACAGCCACTCCGTCGGAGCCCCAACTCACCGCTTTACCGTCTCGCCAGCGGCAGCCGCGGTT
>JAQGOE010000366.1 GCA_028293725.1 Gammaproteobacteria bacterium
TCGAACTTGCACAGCAGAATCGCCGCGTCGCGGTGGAACTCGAACGCCTGATCGTCACGCTGCTGCTCGCCGGCCAGCCGCATCATAGCCAGTCGCGCGCGAACGAATGCGCGTCCGTGCCGAAGTCTGTCCGGCGCGCGGAGGCGTTCATCGCGGAGCACGCGCTCGAACCATTGCACGTGTCCGATATCGCCGCAGCGGCAGGCGTGGCCGATATCGCACTGAGTTGCGGCTTCGTCAATCTGGGCCGCTATGCGAGGGTGTATCGCGAGAAGTTCGGCGAGGCGCCTTCCGAGACGCTGCGCAAGGCCAGCCCGCAGCGCGGCTAGACACACGCCCATGCCGCCCGATGCGGTGATGCCGGATTTGTACAGCGCCTGCCGTCAGTGGATATCGGGCAACTGCACGTTGCCCTAAAGTCGGTCTGTCGAATTGACCACACCATTGATCGAGCTTCACCGATGACAACGATGCGTATGCGCGTCATTCGCGTCGATACACTGATCGCCTGGAGCGCCATCGCGCATTTCGTCGCAGAGGGAATGCGGTTTGTCGGGATTTTCTGGAAAGCCATTTTTGTTGTGAGCCAGATTGTCGGATCGACAATTCTTTCATACTTCAAAAAACTCTCCCTACACCGACGGAAGAGTGTTCACTGCAAATGAACCATCCCCCTTTATCCAACATTGGCGCTGCCTTGCCTTCGTCCACCTGAAACAGGAAAAAACATGAACACTCCGATACTCAAGCGGCGCGACGGCGTTCCCGTCGTCAGGCCAATCATTGAAATGTTTAAGCAAAAATTCCGCGGCCACGCGGTGCTGCCGGGCGAGTCGGATTACGATTCGGCTCGACAAATCTGGAATGCGAGCATCGACAAGCATCCCGGTCTGATCGCTCGGTGCTCGGACGCGGACGATGTCGTTCGCGCCGTGCAGTTCGCGCGCGAGAACCAGATTCTCGTCTCGATCAGGGGCGGCGGCCATAATGTTGCCGGCCGGGCCCTCTGCGACGACGGCATCGTCATCGACCTGTCGGCGATGAACGGCGTCGCGGTCGATCCGAAGTCGCGCACGGTGCGCGTGCAGGCGGGGGCGCTGCTGTCAGACATCGATCGCGAGACGCATCTGCATGGCCTGGCGGTGCCGATGGGCATAGTTTCGAGGACGGGTATCGCGGGATTGACGCTGGGAGGCGGTGTCGGCTGGCTGGTGCGGAAATACGGGCTGACCATCGACAATCTGCTTGAATGCGAAGTCGTTATTGCCACGGGAGAGCTTGTTATCGCGAACAAGGAGACGAACGCGGATCTGTTCTGGGGACTGCGCGGTGGCGGCGGCAATTTCGGCATCGTGACCTCGTTCCTTTTTAAGGCGCATCCGGTGTCTACCGTGCTGGGTGGCCTGGTGCTCTATCCGCGCGAACAGGCACGTGACGTACTGCGACAGTATCGTGCCTTCATGTCGTCGGCACCCGAGGAGTTGACGGCTTACGCCGGCCTGCTCTCGACACCCGACGGGATCCCGGCCGTCGGCATGCTTGTCTGCTATTGCGGCGAGCTGGCCGAGGGGGCGCGCGTCCTTGCGCCGCTGCGGACAATCGGCGCGCCGATTGTCGATGCCGTTCAGCCAATGCCGTTTCCTGCCATGCAGAAGTTGCTCGATAAATCGTTCCTGGACGGAACCTGCAATTATTGGAAGTCAACTTTCCTCGCCGAGATGAGCGATGACGTGATCGACGTGATCGTCGAGCATGCCGACCGGATGCAATCGCCGCTCTCCTCGGTCGTGGTCGAGTTCTACGCGGGTGCGGCAAGCCGGGTCGGCCAAGACGAGACGGCGTTCGCTCAGCGACGGGCGGAATACAGCGTCGGGATGATGGCGCAGTGGACGGATGCCACCGAGAACGGCAAGCATATTGGCTGGACACGCGATATGGCGAAAGCGCTGGAGCCGCATTCAAGCGGCAGTCTGCTGAATTTTCTCAGCGAGAACAATCCGGATGACATTCACACGGCGTTCGGAAGCAATTACCTGCGTCTCGTCGATCTGAAGACGAAGTACGATCCGACGAACTTCTTCAGCCTCAATCAGAACGTGGCGCCGCGAGGCTGACCTTGGCTCTGCGGGGCCATGTGCAAGAAAAACATGGCCCCTGCAAATGAAGGGCGACACCGCGTAGCTGACCACGTCGGGCGGGAATCGATAGCCGCCACAGGAGATTGGGCGTGGTTCATACACAACCGGTTGCGGGTTTTGAGTGGATCGGAGAGACGAGCTGATCAGGAATGCAGATAAGCCATGAATTGCGAGTGATGGCAAGATGCGCTGAGCGATGTGACGGCTTGATGTGCGAAGTAATGCGCGTGGCATTGGCGAGCGCGATGACGGCGCGTTGCGCCCAAGCGTCAGCCGCGAGCAAGGAGAGGTTTGATCAGTTTCGGCAGTAGTGCCGAAGATTGATCATGGTGTCCCTGGCGAATTACCGATCAGGCGGCGATCGGCGTGTGAAACAGGCCGGCGCAGTCGGATCGCCAGACGAAGTGACGCAGATCGGCGCGTCGGGGGACGCTCACACCGCCGCGCTCCGAGGGCGTTCGACCGCCGAGAGCGGCGTGAACGCGCCGCTGATTGTAGTAGACCGCAAAGCGTTCCAGTTTGCGCAGTAGATCCAGACCACTCCAGAAAAACACCTGATCGAGATACTCGCGCCGCACAGTCCCGATGAGCCGCTCGATGAACGGGTGAGAGCGAGGTACGAACGGGACCGACTTGAGTTCCTCGATCTCCAGGATCCGCAGGTTCGCCCTCCAGCGATGGAACCGGAACAGCGGATCGTGATCGGTACTCTCGCGCCCTATTCGGGAAGATATTCGATCTGCTCTTTCCCTCGAGCTGGCCCTATTAAGATACAAGACCCCGTAACCAGACCCAGGACAAAGCCACCAACACCACGGAGCCAGTAGCTTCGACAACGAGGCCAGCCACGTCGGCGTACCCCGCGACCTTTAACGCCTCGCGCATGGATACCACCGCCCCCCATCGAAGTGGCGTGACCGATGCCGAGAATTCCCTGAATCAGAGCGTTGCGGTCAGTCATGTGGACGGTCAAACGACGGCTACGAGGGAAGCTATTCAACCGGTAACACCTTTTCCATGCGAGGCGGAGGTCCCTTGCGGGAGTCGTAACTCACAGTCGGTTCCCGAAGCGCCCCGAGCTCCTCGCCGAGGGTCGGATGGGTAACCATGACATCCATGAACTCCTCGAAGGTCGCCCCCAGCCCCACGGCGAGGGTGATCCCCTGGAGCATCTCGCCGGCCCCGTCCGCGAACAAATGGACCCCCACAATCCGCCGCGATTCGCCGTTGACAACGATCTTGACCAGGGTAGCGCGAGAACTCCCCGATGCGACATACGGCAACGTCCGGACACTGCTGCAGATCCCCATCGAATCCGCGCAGCACCGTATCGCCACGACAGACCACGGTCACATCGCTCCCGAGACCCTCGAACAACCCGGCGAACTCCATACCGATGTAGCCCGCACCCGCGACGACGACTCGAGCTGGAAACTTGGGCAAGTCGAAAACCTCGTTCGAGGTCACCCCCAACTCCAGCCCTTTCCAGGCAGGAAGCTCCGGTCTGGCCCCCGTCGCGACGAGGATGGTGCGCGCTCGAACAAGCGGCCCGTCACTCAGCAATCTAACGGTGTGCGCGTCTTCGATCACGGCGCGCGATCTAACTATCTCGACACCGGCGGCGTGCTGTGACTGTGTGTAGAGCCCTTCCAAGCGGCTGATGACGCGATTTTTGCCCGCTACGAGCGTCGGCCAGTCGAATTCCGAGGAAAAACCGGGCCAACCCAGCTCGGACGCTTCTGAAAAGAGATCGTTGAATCGGCTCGCATAAACGAGCAGCTTCTTCGGCACGCAGCCGCGGATGACACACGTCCCGCCGACCCGGAACTCCTCGGCGAGCAACACCCTCGCACCGTGCCTCGCGGCGATCCGGGCGGCTCGCACACCTCCTGAACCCGCTCCGATAACGACGAGATCGACATCGAATTCCGACATGAGTGCTTTGGCCGGTAGCGTCGGTCGCCGGCCCCCCTCTCACCTGACGGCGAGGACAATCCTACCGCGCTTGCGGGGGCGCCCCCCAGCCAACATCTCGTGTGCCGCCCGAGCCTGCTCCAAGGGCAACACCTCGCCGACATTGGCGACGATCTGACCCGCGTCGAAGCGACTCGCAATCTGGTTGAGATAGGCCGTTGTGGTATTCACCAAAAATGAGTATCCGCGAACCTTGTAAGTCGCCAGCAGGCCTTCGTCCGGCGCACTCACCGCCGAAACCATCAGTCCATCCGGCTTCAGTACCGACAGCGCCACGCGCTGATTAATCCCTCCCAAGGCATCGATTACCGCATCCACCTTCTCGAGGTACACGAGTGGAGCGTGGCGCGCGTCGATAACTTGCTCGGCGCCGAGCGCTTTGACCCGTTCGCCCTCGTCGGAGTTGATGACTCCAATCACGTCGGCGCCATGGCGATGCGCCAATTGCACGGCATATCCGCCGACATTGCCATCCGCCCCAAGGACCAGGACCCGATGACCGGACTTGATCTGCGCATGGTCGAACAGCATCTGCCACGCGGTCACCGCAACCACGGGCATCGAGGCTGCCTCGATAAATGACGCCCGAGCCGGCTTTCTCGCCACCATTTCCGCGACGGCGACGGCGTACTCAGCATAGCCATTCGTAAAACGACCATTGATGACGCCGAACACCTCATCGCCGGGCTTCAAGCCCGTGACGTGCGATCCGATCTCGACGACGACCCCGGAGACATCCGCTCCCAATGTCAGGGGTAAGCCCTGATCCACAGGCCCGCCGCCGGCACGTATCCACGCATCCCACAGACCGACACCGGCGGCGTGCACTTCGATCAATACCTCGCCCGCTCCCGGAGCAGGGCGGGGTAGTTCCTCCACGACGATGGCCGTGGGCGGACCAAACTCATGAACACGTGCGGCCCTCATAGCGGATCCCTATTATTCATTGCTGAAACCGCTCACCGGGGGTCTGACGACGTAAGACCCCCGGTGAGGGCCCTCGCGTGGCGAGACTAGTTCCAGGAGAAACAGGTCCCTACTCCCACCACGCAAGCGCGAGGAGTTACTTACCCGGGCTCTCGCTGGCGCCCACGATCTTCGAACAGGCGCCGGACGGCAAATACACGAAGGACGCTTTGTCCCCGTTCTTCGTGGCGGTCGCCGTGCACGAATGCGTGCTCGCCGCACAATCGTTCTTGCCGGCCTTCGCGATGCCATAGCATTTCTCGTAGCCCGAGGGCTGCGGGGTCGGCGTCGGCGCGGCCTGGGCGGCCGAAGACAGAGCCGCCGTCAGCGCCAAGGCTCCCAGAAGCGACTGGGCGGAACCGGCGGAATTTGAAGATTTCATTGTTGAGATCCTGTTGATTAGTTGGAAGTTTATAACTCTAACGGGTGCAACAACCGCGACGCTCACTCTATCGAGTGAAGTCTCGAGGTCACCGCGAGGCTGGATAGGGCTATTTCTTCGCAACCATCTTGTCGTAGAACGAATGCATGTGGTCCGAGATGTAATCGAGGTGATCTTCCACGGCGAAATGACCCGCCGCGAGTCGGTGTATCTCGGCCTTCGGCAAATCGGTTAGAAACGCTTCGCCGCCGGCAGCCGTGAAGAAAATGTCGTCCTGGCCCCAGAAAATGAGCGTCTTCGGCTGGCGGTCGCGCATGAACGCCTGCCATTTCGGATACAAGCCCACATTGGTCCGGTAGTCGTAAAACAGGTCGAGGTTCATACGCACCGAGTGCGGCCGCTGCATGAAGTAGAAGTCGGAGTCCCAATTGTCGGGGCTGATCGCCTCCGGCTTCTTGGCACCCTGCATGTAAATGGCCTTGATCGTGTCGCGCGTCAGGAAGCCCTCCAGGGGCTTCTCCGTCTGCGGCGAGCGATTCTTCCACAGCGCCCCGCGCAAACCATCCCACACGGCCGTGAACCCTACTTCATACGCGTTGGAGTTCTGGACAATGAGCCATTCGAGTGCCTCGGGGTGCCGTCCCACGATGCGAAAACCAACCGGACCGCCGTAATCCTGGACGTATAGCCCGTACCGATCGAAGCCTTTCGCGGCGAGGAACTTCTCGTTGACCGCGGCGAGGTTGTCGAAGGTGTAGGCGTACTTGGCCGGATCGGGCGTGTCACTATTGCCGAAACCCGGATAATCCGGGGCGATGACATGGAAGCGATCCGACAGCGAGCGGATGAGATCGCGGTACTGGTGCGAGCTCGACGGAAAGCCGTGGAGCAACACTATTTTCGGCTTCCCGGGTGCCCCTGCCTCGCGGTAGGCAATCTTAAGGCCATCGATGTCGATGGAGCTGTAAGTCACTGGCGTCATGGCGCCGCTGGTCATGTTCGGATCTCCTGGCGGAATAGGCAATTTATCGTTCTATCGAAACATCGAAGTGGGCTGTTCGCCGGCGTCCCTAGCGGACGCGTGCCGCCAGAAAACGCAGGATATGGTCTGCGATCGGGCCGGATTGTTCTTCCAGGGCGAAATGCCCCGTGTCGACAAAGTGAATTTCCGCATCCGGGACGTCACGCTTGAATGCCTCGGCGCCCGCGGGAATGAAGAACGGATCGTTCTTGCCCCATACCGCCAGCACCGGCGGTTTCACCTTGCGCAAAGTCTCGTGCCACTTGGGGTAGCGCGCTACGTTGTTCTGGTAGTCATACACAAGCGCGAGTTGGATGTCCGCATTGCCAGGGCGATCCAACGTCATCTGATCGAACGTGTAGCTGTCGGGATTCAGAGCTTCCGGATCCTTGACGCCGACGGAGTATTGATACTTGGTGGACTCGAGTGTGAGCAACCCGCGCACCTTCTTCTCGGTGGTAGGATTGCGATCCTTCCAATACGGCTCCATGGTGTCCGCCCAGAAGCCGCCCAACCCTTCCGTATAGGCATTGCCATTCTGAGTGATGATGGCCTGGATGCGCTCGGAATGATTGAAGAACAAACGCATGCCCACCGGGGCACCGTAATCCTGGATATAGATCGAATATTTCGCGACGCCCACGGCCTGGAGAAACTTGTCCATGAGGTCCGCGATCGAATCGAAGCTGTACTTGAATTCAGTCGTCTTCGGCTGATCGCTGTAACCAAACCCGGGGTAATCGGGAGCGATCACGTGGTATTGCCCCGCCAGCTTCGGAATCAGATCCCGAAACATATGCGATGACGACGGGAATCCATGCAACAGGACGACCGCGGGCTTACCCGGGTCGCCGGCTTCCCGATAAAAAATCCCGATGCCGTCGACTGTCTTGCGCCTGTAGCGGACCTGCGCGACTGCCGATTTGGAGTGATCCGCGCTGACAGGTGTAACCATTTTCCATTACTCCGCGACCGTTGAGTCATCGGGCGACATTCGCATCGCGGTTCTCCTAAAGCTTCACTCGATCGGGTGTTTTTAATCTGGTAGCTGACTCACCGGGAACACGTCTGGGTGGCCTCGACCCTGACGCAAAAAAAGGGTGTGAAGTTTACCCGACACCCCCCGCGGCACGCCCACTCAATCGGGTGAATATCTCTTACACGTGGGCGAGTAACCTTGACACTACCGCCATACTTCTCGACGTGCGACGGCGGCAGACAAACGAACCAAACCATCATTGCCATGGAAGTGTCACACATGATCAAGTCTTCACGGCTGGTTACCATCTCGCGCCGGAATGCTCTATTCGCCGGCGGCGTAACGCTCTCCGGCGCAGCGGTCGCCCTGTTGGCCGGGCGCCCCGCGCTCGCCGCAAAGCACGCCGACGCACATTCGGCGCAGAAGGATGCGGGAGTTCTCAACACGGCGCTCGCCCTCGAGTACGAGGGGATCAACGCCTACACCCTGGGCGCGCAATCGAACCTGCTCGAAAAGCCCGTTCTAACCCTAGCCCTGAAGTTCCAGGCGGATCACAAAGCGCACCGCGATCGCCTCATCGCGGTATTGCAAACGCTGGGAGCCACGCCCGTGCAAGAGAAGTCGCTCGCCGAATACGCGACCGAGCTCGAGGTCAACAAGCTGAAAACCCAGACCGACGTGCTGAATTTCGCGGCCGGCCTGGAACAAGGCGCCGTCAACGCCTATCTCGGCATCATTCCCTCCTTCACCGACCACGCTCTCGCGAAGCTCTCCGCGCAACTGGCTGCGGATGAGACCGTGCACTTCGCGATTCTCAGCCAGGCACTCGGCCGCCCGTTGCTGCCGCCGCTGAGCTTCGGCGTATGAGACCGACGGTACGCTCCAAGGTTGGAACGTTCTGCATCCTGGCCGTGGCACTCGCCACGGCGCAAGGTGCCGAGCTCACGGGAGATGCTGTGAAAGGCAAAGCGCTGTATGAATCCCGATGCACGGCCTGTCATTCGCTCGACCACTCGCGGATAGGCCCGGCGCACCGGGGCGTGTTCGGCCGACATGTTGCCCAGGTCGCCGGGTTCGACTATTCGCCGGCACTGCGACACTCACATGTGGTGTGGAACGCGAAGTCGCTCGACCGCTGGCTCACCAATCCGGAAGCCTTCATCCCGGGTCAGAAGATGGGCTACACCGTCCCGGACGGGCAGGACCGGGCCGATATCATCGCCTTTCTGGCGAGTCCGGACGCGAGGTGACCCCAAACCCGTGCTATCACTCACTTGAGTGTTCCGGCCTGCGCCTGGCTTCGATAGCGTCGACGACGTGGTGTGTGTGGCCCGCTCGCACACCCTTTTATCATTATGGAGGCCGAACATGAGTCTTATCGACAAGGCGCTGGAAGCGAATCGCAAGTACGCTAAAAGCTACGATCCCTCACACGGAAAGCGTCCGGCCCCAAAAGTCGCCGTTGTAACCTGCATGGATCCTCGGCTCTCTGACCTGCCCGCAATCCTGGGAATGCCGCACGCCGATCTCGATGTGATCCGAACCGGGGGGCCGGCGGTGACACAAGACGTTCTCGGTGAACTCGTTGTTTCGACGCACGTTCTCGGCAGCAAAGAAATATTGCTTCTCAACCACACCGGATGTGGGTTCACAACATTCACCGACGCCGAATTGAACGCAAAGCTGAGCGCTGCGACGGGCGACTCATCCCCCGCGCCCATGCGCTTCTTCGCTTTCAAGGACGCCGAGCAGAACACCCGGGAGCAGATCGGCAAAGTCAGATCGCACCCCTGGATCGATAAAAACGTGCCCGTGCGCGGCTTCATTTTCGACATGGACACGGGTTTGATGAAAGAAGTGCACCCCAACGCGTAGTTACATCCTCAAGCGGAGTGTCCCATGAGCAAGACGAGCACAGTCCAAAAGCGCGCCGAATTCCTGGCCTTGCCCAGCAGGGGTGTTTCGTCCTGCCTAATCCCTGGGACGTTGGCAGCGCCCGCATGTTCCAGAAGCCGGGCTTCGTCGCCGCGACGACTACCAGCACCGGCTTCGCCTGGACCACCGGGCGAGCCGATTATGCGGTCACTCGGGAAGAGGTAATGCAGCACCTGACATCGATGTGCGCGGCGGTCGACATTCCCATCAATGCCGACTTCGAGTCCGGCTTCGCCTCGGAGCCGGAGGGAGTCGCCCGCAATGTCGGTCTGGCGCTCCAGACCGGGATCGCCGGTATCTCGATCGAGGACCGCCGCGTGGATGGCGTGGCCGGCCTCTACGACTCGAAGCTGGCTGCGGAGCGCGTGCAAGCTGCGCGCGCGAGCATCGAGGCATCGGGGGAAGACGACGTCATCCTCGTGGCACGGACGGAGAGGCTGTTGAGTTCACCCGACGCGATCACCCAGGCAATCGATAGCCTCGTGATCTTCGCCGAAGCTGGTGCGGATTGCTTGTACGCCCCGGGCGTTCAGAAGAAGGAGGACATCGCCGCGATGGTTCGCGCGGTGGCGCCCTAACCCGTGAACGTCCTGGTGATGAACCCGGCAATGACAGTCGCGGAACTGTCCGGCCTCGGCGTGCGCCGTGTCAGTGTCGGTGGATCGCTGGCGCTCGTCGCATGGGCGCGACGCTCGCGGCTGCCGAACGCATGAAAGGCGGGTCCTTCAAAGGTTCGGCTGCCGCGATGCCCGGCGCGCGCCTGAACGACACATTCCGCGGCTTCAACTAAGTGTGCCGGACGCCTTCGGACGTCCTTTAGGCGAAACGTGCACGATTAGCCCGCAGAAGTTATGGTTGCCACCGACGTTCCTTATAAATGAGGTGGCCGATGCAAAGCCCACGCAGTGTACGCGCCGCCGAAAAGTTCGGTCGCATCCGCCTGTCCCGCACGTTTTCATGCGGGATTTTCTGTACAGCGAGATCGCGAACATCCATGCGATGCGCGACCTCCCGGACGACCCCGATCTCGCCGTCGCCGCAGGACGCGCCCTATGTGAGCACCTGTTAGAGCCGTTACAAGCCACTTTCGGCCGGCTCGCGATCCGCTCCGCCTACCGCGCTCCTCGAGTGAACGCACTGGGTAACGATCTCTACAGCAGTTGCGCGTCGAACGAGCACGACCGCGCCCGACATATCTGGGACCAACGCAGCGCGGACGACGGCATGGGCGCAATGACCAGCATCGTGGTCCCCTGGCTGGTCGACCGACTCCCCCAGGGCGCGACCTGGGTCGCTATGGCCTGGTGGATCCATGACCACCTGCCCTACAGTGAGTTGCAATTCTTCCCGAAGCTCGCGGCCTTCAACATCGGTTGGCACGAAATGCCACGGCGGCGTATCACGAGTTTCGCGCCACCGCGGGGGCTGCTGATCCAGCCGGGTATGGCGAATCACACGGGGACTCATCGCGGGGAATATTCCGGGTTTCCACGGGGAGTGCGTCGAGGACGGTAGTCAAATTCACTCTGGAGAGTGAACACTCAACACATAGTCATGCGCTATAGTTAGCAACATCAATTCAGGCGACGAAACTCCTCACGGAGAAATTCGTCAAGAACGAGTCATGTATGGTTGCCAAGGATGGCGACCGCCATGAGAGAGTTTGTGCGCCACCACCGCCTTCGCGTCCTGCGCGGCGACATGTACGTGCCGCGAAAAAACAATCTACTTCCATCCGCCGATCGCCTTTAACTGCTACTCAGTTGCACCCGGGCTTCGCGGGACATGTCGCCAGTGGGGACAACAATCTCGGACTGACCACAGTTGACTTCGACGGCGTTTGGATATCGCGCCGAATTTTAGGATCCTGGGATACCCGGTCGTTCCGTATGCCGCGGCGGGGTGTCGGATACGCGTGGGCTAACCTGGATCGTCCTATCCAGGGAACCGCCAATGGCGTGCCGGTGAGCGCCACCTACAGCAACGGCTACACGGCCAACGGCGGACTCGGTGTCAAGTACTATCTCACCGACAATCTGTTCGTGGATTTTGACTCGCGCTATCGTTATCTCAGCAGGCTCGTGAGCAACGAGGGAGAGGGACTGAACACGATCGAGACGACGCTGGGCGTTGGCTGGCACTTCTAAAGGCCAGCGTCGCGACCGACGCCCCTGGGGCTCATTCCCCCAGGCGCAGGGTGGACAGGCTTTGAGCCTGGAACGCGGTCAGCGGTGAATCAGGGAATTTATCGCGTATGGTCGCCAAGGACGGCGACCGCCATGTGTGAGTTTGCGGGCAGCTCGCTGTCATTGCGGGTCTCGATCGCTTCGAAGGCCGCGATGAAATCAATGGCCGCGCCCAGGTCCGCCGTGAGCGACGGAATGACAGCAGGCCGGTGAGTGGCGATCAACTCCCGTAGGACGGAAGACAGGCACAACAGTTTGCGGGCATCCTGGCGCAGAGCCTCGGCAGCCGCGTTGTGCGCCCTCCAACGCAATAGTAGCCAATGAGCGCGCGTGATCGGCCGCCTCACGCAGTTCGGAGGCGCCGGTATGGCGGTAGCTAATCACGAAAGCCTTAGCCATACACCCCGCAGCCAGCGCCAGGGCGACCGCGCCCGCCGCGCCGGAGCCCGTGCGATTGCCGTCGAACCCAGCCGGTTGACGAAATCGGCTAGAGTTTTATCTGACAAGCTTTGATCTGACCGGGTTTGACCAGACAGGCTTTGACTCGAAAGCGCGGAATTACTCACGGGTCTTTCCGATTCCTGGCCGCGGCGAGTTGCGCTTCCAGGTCCGCGATACGCTGCCGCAGCGGTTCGACCGCCGTCTCGACCTGCGCTTGCGTGAAGCGAGGTGTGATGTGTTGCGGACAATTCCAATCGAAGGCCGCCACGTGAATCAACATCCCCCGCTCGACCTTGGCCTTATAATCCGGCACCCCCAACGATTTGAGTACCTCCGTGCGCTCGGTCCCGATGAGCTCCACATGTCCCAACAGCTTCAGGCGGGTACGGTGCGGATAATCCATGAAGAAGAGCGCAACCCGATCGTTCTTCATGAGGTTGCCGACTGAAACGTACTGGCGGTTGCCCCGAAAATCGGCAAACCCAAGCGTCTTGGAGTCTAACACTTTGACAAAGCCAGCAGGGCCGCCCCGGTGTTGGACGTAGGGCCAGTCGGTCTCGCTCACGGAGGCCATGTAGAAGCTGTCCCTTTCCGCGATGAAATCGGACTCGTCCGGCCCCAGCTCGTTGTTATGGTGCTCGCCGGCTTCCAGCAAGGCATACGCTTTGCGACTCCCCAGCTTCTCCTGCAACCCCTTCACAGTGGGCGTAAAAACAATCTCGCCGAACTCGTTACCCATAATCCGACTCCCTCCTGCGAGCGATGAGAGCACGTCCGGTCTTCTTCTGCCTCGGAAGCGCCCTCACCCGAATTATCGATCTCACCCCGCCAAGAATATTCACTCGAATGGGTGATGCGCTTCCATCACAGATAGACGCCGCGCGCCGGCGCCGTCACTTTGACCGTCGTACCCGCGCCCTCGCGGCTGTCGACCGAAAAGACCGCATTGAGCAGTGCCGCACGCTCCTGCATACCCACCAAGCCGAAGTGGTTCTCCTCGGCCGCCTCCAGGCCCCCCCGGAAACCCCGGCCGTTGTCGCTGATGGTCAATCGAAGCCAACGTCGGTGATAGTGCACGGTCGCGGTGATCGAGCTCGCACCGGAATGCTGGAAGGCATTGTTGATCGCCTCAATCCCAATGCCGGTCAATTGCTCCTGGGCTTCGGGAGTCAGGTATCTCGGTTGCCCTGCGACCCGAATCTCCAACTGCGGTTCAGAACGCCCGCCGTGGGCGTGGCCGGCCGCCGCGAGCGCTTCGGCGAGTTCGCCAGGTCGCGCACTGGCATGGCGTACCTGGATGATCCGCTCGCGCGCCTCGATGACGATATTCACGGTCTGGGAGGCGACCGTCTCAATCTCGTTCTGTTGCCTCGGCGGTATCTCTGGGTCGACCGCCCAGGTCTGCAAACGAAACATCAGCGCCTGTATGCCCTGCAACAGGGTGTCATGAAGATCGCGCGCAATGCGCTCCCGCTCGGCGCTTCGAGCCTCCATGCGCCCTCTCAAAGTCTCCTTGACGTGCCGGATACGCGCCAGGTATCCCAACCACACCGCTACGAGAAGGACCGCCACGCTCAAGAGTTTGAACGCCGGGGTCTGGTAGAATGCAGCCTGCACCATGAAGCGCAGCTCGGCGGCATTATCGCTCCAGGCGCCGCCTTCGTTGCGCGCTTTCACATGGAACGTGTAACTGTTGGGCGGCAGATTGGTGTAGAACGCCTGCCGCCGGACACCGGCGTCGTTCCACGCCCGATCGAAGCCTTCCAACTTGTATTGAAACTGCACTTTCCGCGGCGACGCGAAACTCGGCGCGGTGTAGTCGATCTGAAAGTCATGTGTCAGGGGCGGTGTCGTTGCGTCGCCCTGAATGGAGTAACCACGGTGATCTGCCGTAAATGCCTCGACATATACGGGGGGCGCCGCGGGCACCCGGTTCGCGAGGCGTGGATCGATCATCTGCAGCGTGCTGTTGTTGGCGAACCAGAGCCTGCCATCGTGAGTCCGGGCGGCACCGGTGAATGGCGCCAGCGCCCCTTGCGCTCCATCGGCGGCATCCCAGGTTCTGACCTCGAGTCGTGCCGCCGGATCGCGCCACCACTTGAGCAGTTCCGGCGCTTCGATCCGAACCAGGCCACATTGCATGTAGAGCCACAGATTTCCGCTGGCATCGAGAATGCTGGCGAAGAGTTGCCTGCAAGGTAATCCGTTGCGGGTCGACATCACGGCGGTGCTTCCCGCTCTCCAGGCGAGTAATCCGAACCCCGTCGACGCCAGCACCGACCCATCGGGCTCCGTGATCAACTGTTTTATGCGCGAAGGCGGGCCCTGGTGCGCGGGGTGGAGGACCTCCAGTCTCTCATCCCGATAACGGGCCAGCTCCCCGGTCAGTAGACCCAGCCAAATGCCGCTGTCAGGATCGCTCGTAACCTTGCTGGACGCCGGCAGCCCTTTGACCTCGGAAGCGCTCCGAAGGGCAGGATCGATCCGCAACACCCTGCGTTGGGGCGGCCCGAGAGCGACCGCCCAGAGTTGCCCCTGACGGTCCTGCGTCATCGACACGATCATGCCGACGCGACCCCCATCGTCCATGTGCACGGGCTCGAAATGGCCGTCCCGCAACGTATTGAGCGAGTCGCCGATGCCAACCCACATCCGCCCGGCGCCATCTTCGAACACGGTCGTAATCTGTTTCTCCGTGAGGGTCTGCGCGGCCGGCGCGAAAGTCGGAGCGCCTTCGCGCAACACGTAGAGCGTCTGCCAGCCCCCTACCCACAAAGACCCATCGCGCGTGGTCAGAACCAAGTCGACCTCGGTCGAATAAAAATCCGGGCGCCGCGCGATACTGACGACCGGCCGGTCGCGAAAATGATCGATCCCCTTGTCGGTGACCGCCCAGACGGTCCCTTCGCCATCTTGAAACAGTCGACGCACACTGACCCCGGAAAGACCGTCCGCCGTGGAGAAGTGTTCGGCGCGATCCCGGTACACCCGGTAGATGCCATTGTCGGAGGTCCCTACCCAGAGCGCATTATCCCGATCGACCAATAAGCTCAGTACATCCAACTTCGACCCGTCGAAACCGGGCGCCGTGACCGGCGTCAGCGCTCCATTCTGGAACCGCTCCAGACCCAGCCCCGGGCCGTTTCTGGCCACGCCAACGAGGATCGCACCGTCCGAATCCGCCGCGAGCGCGACAATTCCCTCGGCATTCGCGTTGGCCTCCAGGCCGTGAAGCGGATACGTCTCGAGCTGGCCTTGCCTCCACTCGAGCAAGGCGGTGCTGGTGCCGATCCAGACCTGGCCACTGTCCTCGGCGAGCACCGAGAACGTGGTCTGCGGCTGAATACCCGCTTCAGGGCCGAAGCAGATCGGTTTGTTGTATTCGACGTGGCAAAGCGGCTGTTGTGCCCGGCTGCCTGAATGCCACAGCCACAGCCCGTTTTGCCGGTCCGCGGAGATGTGATCGACGTCCGCTTCATCCGCTTCGAGGAGGTTGGTGACACGGCCGTGCTCGAAGTGGCTCAAGCCTCGTTCTGTACCGACCCATAAGCTGCCATCCTGCGCCCCCAGTAGAGAAAAGATCTGGCGGCTGGGCAGCGGCTCGCTACCCGCCGCGGGCCACGGAAGAAACCGCACTCCGTCGAACCGGAGCAGGCCGTTGCCGGTTCCAACCCAAATGAATCCGTCTTTTCCCTGCGCGATCGCGAACGGGCGAGCCGGTATGGTGCCGTCACTGAGCGTCCACGCCTCGTGGGCGTATTCACCGAGACTCCAATCGGGATTCAGAGCGTCCGCCGCGCCTGGAAACACGATGAACACGACCGCCGCAGGCCGGGTTAGGCCGGATAGCAAGAATCGGATCGTGCGCACAGCCGACCTGAAGTACGGTGCCATCGATAGTGATCTGGGGATTTACGATGTTACACATTACACCACGGACAACCCTGCATTCCCTATGCCGGGTGGCTCTATGCTGGTTGGCATCCGTGTCGGGGGCGCCCGCAAAGCCACAGCCGCCAGGGTCGGGATCCGCCCTCTACGGCCTTAGGCCAGGCGATCTGGCGCACCGATCAACAGTCGATCCGCGGCATTCTGCACGTCAAGCTTTGGAGGCAAGAACATGACCTTCTATCAACGCGTTACCGCGGTGTATCAAGGTGTTTGTAAAGACTGACCCGACAGCAGCGTGTTACGTTGCGCCTGCCCTCTCATGGTCCGGCGCCACGCGCCGGGCGACTGGCCGACCCAGCGCCGGAAGAGCCTGC
Source organism: Gammaproteobacteria bacterium (assembly GCA_028293725.1). The sequence continues at coordinate 16,288 of JAQGOE010000366.1, forward strand.
AAAGCTGGGACTGATCGTTCAACCCACAGCTCAGCGCGATCTCGGTCAGGGGAGCAGGGGTCATCAGCATGCCCTGCGCCATGGCGACACGCTGCTTTTGTACATACTGTTGCAGAGGCACCCCGAAGCGTCTATGAAATGCACGCGAAAAATGGCTCGGGCTGAGTCCCGCCACCCGTGCGAGCTGGTCAGTTCGGCACCTCTCGGAGAGGTGCTCATCGATATACGTAGATATACGTTGCGTCTTATACGGCGAGAGCGCGCCCACCACGCGCGGCATCGATTCTCCTGGATACCGCGCGCCGCCAAGGCTTGCTCCGGCCTGCCGCCAGCAGGCCGGACTTCCGTGTCTCGTGCTCACTAAAGCCATCTTTAGCTCGTTACCTGTCATCTGTCATCAAGTCGTGACCGCGAAAATGTCAATGAACGTTCCTACCCAGAAAGGCGAGAATGTAGTTGGCAATCGCCGTCGACTGATCCTCTAGAGCGAAGTGACCCGTGTCGAGCAGATGGAGCTCAACGCTGGACGCGTCCTTCTTGAACGCCTCCGCGCCGGCGGGCAGGAAAATGGGATCGTTCTTGCCCCACACCGCCAGGACCGGCACCTTGCTGTCGTGTAACACCTTGTGCCACTGCGGATACTGCTTGACGTTGTTTTGATAGTCGTACATGAGCGCGAGTTGAATCTCACGGTTCCCCGGGCGATCGAGCGTCATCTGGTCGAACGTGTAGCTGTCGGGACTGACGAGCTCGGGGTGCGGAAACCCCTTCGAGTACTGGAACCTGGTCGTCTCGAGGGTGAACAGCGCCAGTACCTTCTTCTCCGTCGTGGGATTCTTGTCCTTCCAGTACGGGATGATCGAGTCGGACCAGAAAGTGCTCAAGCCCTCATCGTAGGCATTACCGCTCTGCGAGACGATCGTCTGGATACGCTCCGGGTGCTTCAGGAGCAGCTTGAAGCCCACAGGAGCCCCGTAGTCCTGGATGTAGATGCTGTATTTCTTGACGCCGATGCTATCGAGGAGGTGATCGATCAGCGTCGCTTCGGCGTCGAAGGTGTAACTGAACTTATCGAGCGAGGGCTGCTCGGTATAACCGTAACCGGGCATGTCGGCGGCGACAACGTGGTACTTGCCCGCGAGCTTGGGAATCAGGTCGCGGAACATGTGCGAGGAGGACGGAAAGCCATGGAGCAGCACCAGGGTGGGTCGCTGCGGCGAGCCGGCTTCGCGATAGAAGACGGAGATCCCGTCGACTGTTTGCGTTTTATAGCGAACCTCGGAAACCGGCGGTCCGCCGTCCTGGGCCAGTACCGAGTTCGCGAGGAACAACAGTCCCAGGACCGTCGCCAATCTAACCATACGTCTCATCTGCCTTATCTCCCATGAGCGTGCAATGCCCTGCCACCCCATCATCAGGCGAAATTTCGAGCAATAAAACACCCGTTGGAGTCTTGCCGGGTCACCGGTGACACCCTTGCGCGGGTCACCCGCATCGGTGTAATAATTTGCCCGCCTGCTGTTGTGACGGAGTTGTCCGATGAAAAGAGAAATCATTCGGGTTGAGCCGCTATCAACCTACCTGGAGAAGTGGAAGGCCCCGACTTCGGCGGTTACCCGCCATGGCGACACGCTCTATGTCTCGGGCTTCCCCCCGTTCGATCCGGCCACCGGTGAGGTTGTCGACGCGCCGCTCGAGCGTCAGACGGAGCTGGTCTTGGAACAAATGAAGCTGTGCCTGGAAACGGCGGGCTCGTCATTCGAAAACGTTTTGAAGTGCACTGTCTATTGCACGTCAGTCGATAAATTCGCGGCCGTGAATGCGATCTATGCCCGTTATTTCCCGAAGAACCCCCCCGCCCGGATGTTCGTGTGCGTAGTGGCGTGGCCCGGTCATTTTGACATCGAGATCGATTGCGTCGCGGCGGTCTGAGAAGATTCACCCAGTTGAGTGAATCCTCCCCGCGCCGAGGTGATCGAGGATAACCCGACCGATGCTCGACTCAGGACGCGTGCGTTTGCCGAGTCGCCCTTCCATTGGCGGAGTTGTAGCTATGTCCCATCACTTCGACACCCAGCGCGCGAAGAGCGACCCGAGCATGAACATATGCGATATGTACCTGTTCGAAGGGGCTCCGGGACACACGGTCATGGCCATGACCACGAATGCCGACGCCGGCATCTCGGCCCCCGACACGTTGCCGAGTGAAGCGCTTTACGCGTTCCGCTTCGATCTCGACCAGGACGGGCGCGAGGATGTCGTGTTCAAGTTCAAACTCGGCCAGCCGCGGCACGCGGACGCGGCAGAGCATGTCCACGTCCAAGCGTTCGAAGTACTGCGCGCAACGGGCCAGGACATCGGTGGCCATGGTGGCGAGGTGTTGCTCGCGGGTGAAACCGGGCGGCCGCACTCGCGCAGCGGGGTCCAGGCCTTCGTCGGTATCGCGCCGGAACTGTGGGCGGCGGATGCGGTGGCTTTTTTCGACTTCCTCACCGGACTCTACTCAAAAGACCGGTTCGCCGAGGAAGCCTTCTCACATCGGAAGAACTTCTTCAGGAATCGCAACGTCATGGCTCTCGTCCTGGAAGTGCCTAACAGCCTCATCGGCGGCGGCACCGTTCACGGCTGGGCTACAGCATCGCTCTACGGTCACGCGCCCGAAGTGCAGATCTGCCGTTGGGGACTGCCCCTGTTTACGCATTTGTACTTGTCCGATCCGAAGAATCCCGCGCTGGTAGAGACCTTCCACGCGACCTCCCCATGGCAAGACGTCGTCCATTTCTCCGACGCGGTAGCGACGTTCGCCGGGCACCTCAGCGAGCGCGCCGGCTCGAGCGCCGACCCCGCCGAGCACGGCCGGAAAGTCGCCGCGCAAGTGTGTCCCGTCATGCTTCCCTATGAGTTGGGCACCCGGGCGACCTTCAACCAGTACCGCTTCAACGGTCGCCCGCTGGACATCGATGCGTATGACGTGATGTTGACGCTGGGTGCAAACAAGGCCATCGCCGACGGCGTGTCACCCGACCGCGAGCGGATAATCAACAGCTTTCCCTACTACGGCGCGCCCTACAACAAAGCCGAGCAAGCCGGCCTCGAGCCCATCTCGACCGGATTTCACGACCAATAGGACCTGCGCTCTGCCGCGGCCTGGGCGATCGCGGCGTGGACAACCGCGGCGCGGGGGACGTCGCAAGGCCGGTCCACCGCTGCACGGGGTGGCCGTGGGACGCTATTGATCGATAAAGCCGCGACTCACCGCAATGCTGACCGCGTGGGTCCGGTCGTCGGCTTGAAGCTTGGCCAGGATGTTCTTGATCCGCGTCTTGACCGTCTGCTCCGAGACATTCAGCTCCTCGCCGATGACGCGGTTCTTCTTCCCCGCCGCTATCAGGCGCAACACGCTCACCTCCCTGGCGCTCAACAGTTCGGTGCCCCGGTGAGTAGCCACATCCTGTGCAACGTCGGAGCCGAGGTACCTGCGCCCCCGTGCGACGTCGTAAAGGGCTCGAATGATGTCATCTCGCCGCGCAGTCTTGAGCAGATACGAACTCGCCCCCAGGTTGAGCGCGCGTGACACCCGCGCGTCGCCCGCAAATGAGGTCAACACGACGAACCGGGCATCGGCATATTCGCTGCACAAGGTTCCGATGACACGCAAGCCGTCAACCTTGGGCATCTGCAGGTCGATTAAGGCCACATCAGGTCGATGCTCACGGAACTTCGTCAGACATTCGGCGCCATCGGCCGCTTCCGCCACGACCTCGATACCGCTCTCGGGCTGCAGCATGAAGCGCAACCCGTCCCGCATGAGCGGGTGGTCATCCGCGATCAGAACTCGAATCGGTTGCCCGGATAGGCTCACGGCGCTCTCCTACTAGGCGAAGCTTCGCACCATTTACACCCCGCGGCGAGACTGCGGCGCCACTCTAAAGAGTGAACTCCCGGCCTTGCAGCGAACGGCCACGCCCGAGCTGTCCGAACGGAAGACCCGATCGAGTGTTTTCGACAGATTTCCTTCGTGCGATCTTCGGTAGCGCCCTCCCTCACGAGGTGACCCTATGTTTTCGGTAATCTTCGAAGTTCGCCCGCGACCTGAGCAGTGGGACGCTTACCTCGGCAACGCCAAGATGCTGCGTCCCGACCTCGAGAAGATCGACGGCTTCGTCGACAACATCCGCTACCGCAGTCTGACGCGTGAAGGTTGGATTCTGTCACTGTCGAACTGGCGCGACGAGAAGGCCCTCGTTCGCTGGCGGACGCTAGCGAAACATCACGAGGTCCAGGAGCGGGGACGCTTCGAGATTCTCGCGGACTATCATCTGCGCGTCGGTCAGCTCACCGCGGATACGCGGCTGCCTCCGGGCTGCGCACTCGTCGAACAACGGCTCGACGAAACCCAGACGGGCACGACCAACACGGTCACGATGATCGACGCCAAACGTCCTCCGGGGGACGACGCACAACTCACCCGGACCGATCTGCCGGACTGGCTGGGCCTGGATCCCAACGCCAAAGGGCTCGGCAGTTGGGATCTCTACGATGCCGTCCTGACCCCCGGGGACTTCATCCTCCTCATGTCGTGGCACGACCATCGGGCCGCCGAGGAGTTCGAGAAGCGGGCGAAAGTGCCGCAGAACGCACGCGTACGCCGCGTGCGAGTCGTGCGCGACTACGGAATGTTCGATCGACGCGAGGCTCCTCAGTATTACCGCGATGTCCAGCCCCGATAACTTGATCGCGATCGGTGCGCCCGACTCCGCCGCGGCGAAATCGAGGGCGAAATCGCGGATCCTGGTGGTCGCTTCGCTAGTCTCCTCGCTCATCATGTTGGACTCCAACATCCTCGCGGTGTCGTTGCCCTCGATCGCGCGCTCGCTTGGGGCGAGCTTCACTGACATCGAGTGGGTAGTCAGTTCTTATATACTGACGTATGCGTCCCTGCTGTTGGCCGCGGGGAGCTATGCGGATCTGCACGGCCGTCGCAAGACAATGGTGGCCGGACTCGTTATCTTCGCCCTTGCCTCCCTGGCATGTGGATTGGCCGGCAACGTCTTGCTGTTAAACGTGTCGCGTGCCGGACAGGGGGTGGGTGGCGCCCTGTTACTCACGTCATCCCTTGCCATCATCGGCCACGAATTCTCAGGAGCGGAGCGGGCGCGGGCCTTCGCCTTCTGGGGAGCAAGCCTCGGCGTCGCGCTCGCGGTGGGCCCGATACTGGGAGGCGCGATCGCGCACTTCCTGGGATGGCGTTGGATCTTCCTCATCAATCTGCCGCTGTGCGTAGTCCTGACAGTGGCAGCGTTCCAGACAACACCTGAGTCGATCGATCCGCGGGCGCAAAAGCTGGATTTTCGAGGCATCGCCACTTTCAGCGCCGGCCTCGCCCTGCTCATCTGGGCGCTCATCGATGGGAACGAGCTGGGTTGGGGAGACGGTCCGATCCTGCTGCGGCTCGGTGCGGCGGGCTTGCTATTCGCGCTATTCCTGCGGGAGGAGTATCACCAGGCACGCCCCATGGTCGATCTAGGGCTGTTCCGACGCCCCACTTTCGTAGGCGCCGTCGCCGCCATGATCGGTTACGGCGCCAGTGCGCAGGTCATGATCTTCTTTTTGCCACTGTACCTGCAAAACGCCTACGGTTTCCAACCGCTGGTGGCGGGTCTGGCGATGATCCCGTTCGCCTTCCCGATGGTATTGGCACCGCGCATCTTCGCGGGCCTCGGGGTCCGATTCTCGGGCCGCGCGATCCTCACGGTGGGATTGATTGTTACCCTCGTCGGGAATCTCTCGTTCTGGGCCGCCGCACGCACGCATCTGTCCTACGCGATGTTCCTCCTCCCGATGTTGGTAGCGGGTTGCGGGGCCGGACTTCTCAACGGCGAAACGGTCAAGGTACTGGGCGGTGCCGTTCCACCTGAACGGGCCGGAATGGCCGGAGGCCTGGCTGGCACGACCCGCTTCGTGGGGATCCTCGTCAGTATCGCCGGACTGGGAGCGGTGCTATCCAGTATGAGTTACCACACGTTTGTCAGAGCCGCCGTGGCCATCGGGATACCCCCAGAGGCCGCTCGGGTCGCAGCCCGCCAGGCAGCCTCCGGTAACCTCGCGGAAATCCTAGCTACTTTTCCAGACAGCATCCGCCCGAAGCTGCAGGCCCTCGCGCAGATCTCATTCGCGCAAGGATTCGCGGCCGCGGCGTTGGTCGCAGCGGGAGTTGCCGCGGTCGCCGGCGCTCTGACTTTCATGTTGGTCCGCCGGGCGGACACTCTGCCGTTGGAAGCTCCCCACGCGCCGCCCCGATGCTTCGCGATCGATTGCAGGCATCCCCTTTGAGCGGCGCACGGCTGGTGTGATTCATGAGACGCGCAAGCCGTCCGAAGCGACCAGGGAGCTTTCAAATCGAAGCCGCCTTATCCGCGGCGGATCCGCCATTGGGCCGGATTATCAATGCCGTCGTGGAGCGAGGCGGCCAACAGCGTCCACAGCACTCGAAGGCGACCCCGTTCGAAGCCCTGGTCCGCGCCGTCGTCTATCAACGCATGGCGACAGGCGCCGCAGCCACGATATACCAGAAACTCAAGGCTACCGGTTCGGGAGTCCTCACGCCGGCGAAAGTGCAATCGCTGTCCACCACCAGGCTCCGCTCCGTCGGGCTGTCCGCAAGCAAGGCTACCTACGTCCGCAACCTCGCGGAATGGTTCATCACGCACGCTACCCAAGCCCGCGAGCTGGTCACGCTTCCGGACGAGGCGGTGATAACAACATTGAGCGGTATCTCGGGCGTTGGCTTGTGGACCATCAACGTATTTCTCATCTTCAGCCTGCAGCGTCCCAATGTCATGCCGGCAACGGACCTCGGCCTGCGGCGTGGCGTCCAACTCATGTGTGGCCTGAAGGGGCCGCCTACACCCGAATTCGTGCAGCAGCGCGCGCAGCTTTGGCAACCCTATCGAAGCATCGCCTGCGTGTACCTGTGGACTGCGATTCGTCTGAAATTAAAACCACAAGACCTGGGCCAGGAGTTTACCGCATGATTACCGTTCACCATCTCAACGAATCCCGCTCACAACGCATCCTCTGGCTCCTCGAGGAGTTGGGGGTCGCCTATGAAATAAAATGGTACTGGCGCGACTCTCAGACCCGCCTGGCGCCGCCGGAGCTGAAAGACATTCATCCATTGGGAAAATCGCCGGTCATTACGGATGAAGGTCGGGTCGTCGCCGAATCGGGCGCGATTGTCGATTACATCATCCGGCACTACGGCGCCGGCGAGCTCCAGCCGCCCACCTCGACGCCGGAGTACGACGACTATGTGCAGTGGATGCACTACGCCGAAGGGTCGGCGATGTTACCCCTCTTGCTCAAGATAAACGTGGGCCACCTGGGGGAGGCCGCACAGCCGATCATGCCGCGAATCGAGGCCGAAATCGTCAATCACCTGGGCTACATCGACACGACGCTCCGGGGCTGTGATTATCTGCTCGGCACGCAACTGACGGGCGCGGACGTGCAGTTGAGTTTCGTGGGTGAGCTGGCGGCAGCGCGCTTCGACTGTAGTGCCTATTCGAACATGATCGCCTGGGTGAAACGCTTCCAGGGGCGACCGGCCTACCAGGCGGCCCTCGAGCGTGGCGGTCCGTACGCGTTCGCCTTGTAGCATCGATTCACTCTTTCGAGCGACGAGCTTCGCTCGACTCGCCGGATGATACAGCGTGGAAGTCTCGGTCAGGGAGCGCTACCGTGCCCGGCAAAATCAGGGTCATGATCGTGGCGGACCATCCGATCATGCTGGACGGTCTGCGGATGACGTTTGTCGCGCAAAAGGACATGGAGATCGTGTGCGAGGCTACCGATACGACACAGGTCCTGCGCGACTTTGAATTCTGTCGCCCGGATGTCACGATCATCGACCTGCAACGCCCCGCCGGAGAAGGTTGGCGCGCCGTAAGAACGCTGCGCGAGAGATTCCCGGGCTGTGCCATGGTCGTGCTCACGACGTATCCGGGCGAGGCGGCGCGTGCGGGCAACAGTACCGCCGCTACCCTCGAGGTTTCCAAGACAGCATCCGGCGTCGAGATCATCGTGGCCGCTCGCAGAGCCGCCCAGTCGCAACAACTATAGCCCAAGCGAACTCGAGCTCCGCGGTACTTCTGCCACGCAACCTCGAGTCACCCGGAGCCGCGGGAAACACCTATTTAACACGCGCGGCATGAAATCACTCTCAAGAGTGATTCTACGCGCAAGCCTCACGGTTAGGTTGTGGCTTCTCACAAACCAACACGGGAGAGCAACGCATGCTGGACTCAGCGAAACGATATCTCAGCCTGACTGTCGTCACGGCTTTGGCGGTGACCGCGGCGCACGCGAACCAGGGTTCCGAACACGCCGTATTCGTCATGACGAATGACGCCGACAGCAACGAAATCTATTCGTACGCCCAGAATCCGCAAGGACGCCTGGAGAACGAGCGCATCTATCCAACCGCGGGACGCGGGAGCGGTGGCACCGTAGATCCGCTGGCAACCCAGGGTTCCCTGAGCCTCAGCTCCGACGGAAACTGGCTCCTCGCAAGCAATGCCGGCAGTGGCACGGTGAGCGCATTCCTGGTGAGTGGCTCACAGCTCTATCTGACCGACCAGGTCACCAGTGGTGGCGCCGAGCCAAACTCGATCGCCCAAAAGGGCCAACTCGTTTATGTCCTCAATGCGGCCGGCGCGAGCAGCGTCGTCGGCTTCTGGTTCGATTCAGGGCGCCTGCGCAGAATTCCCGACAGCATCCGCTACTTGAGCGGCACCGCTGTAGGCCCCGGCTCGGTGGCATTCAGCCCCGAAGGCAAGTGGCTCGCCGTGACTGAAAAGGCCACGCCCAGCATTGATATTTTCAGCGTCCAACCCGATGGCACCCTGTCACAGGCCACGATCAACAAGAACGTCGGCCCGGGCACCTTCAGTGCGACTTTCTCGCCGACCGGCACCTTGGTCGTGGCAGAGACGGGCGTGGCCGGCGCCACGAACGGTTCGGCGATCTCCACTTACGTGATCCAACCGGACAGCACCCTGAAAGCGGTGTCCGCCAGCGTACCCACCCTCGCGGCCGCCACGTGTTGGGATGTCGTGCTCGATGGTGGTAAGTTCACCTACACCTCGAATGCCGGCACCTCCAACCTATCCGGATTCTCGCTCGGCGCCAATGGAGGACTGACGTCGCTGTCAGGAACCCTCGCCGCAAGCAACCCGACAGGGTCGACCAACATCGACATCGCTGCAAGCGCGGACAGCCAGTATGTCTACACCCTGAATACAGCGACTGGCACGATCGGCGTCTTCGCCGTGAATGCCTCGAATGGTCAACTGACCAATCTCGGGGTGTCCGGCCATCTCCCGGCGAAGTCAGGCGCGAACGGTATGGTCGCCCACTGACGATAAGGGCCGTTGCGCTCCTCAACCTGGCCGCCTTTGCGCAAATGGACGGCGGCCGGTTTTCACTCGTTGGAGTGAATCCTTCGTCAGGGGCGCCCCTTAAGCTCCATGGGTAAATGGGACGCGAAATCACACCGTTTTGCGCCGATGCGGGGATAGGGCTGCGTCTGCCGCACCACCGCTTAGTCATCGAGCAGCAACCGCTCGTGCGCTGGTTCGAGATCCACGCGGAAAACTACATGACCCACGGTGTGGCAGCGACGGAGCTCGAGCAGGTCTCGCGCGATTACCCGCTATCGATCCATGCCGTAGGCCTCTCGCTGGGCTCGATCGGTGGCCCCGACGCGAAACACCTCGCGCGGCTACGTGAGCTGGTAGCGCGGTATGAGCCTTGTCTCGTTTCCGATCACTTGTCGTGGAGCGCTGTGGATGGGGTTCATTTTCCCGACCTGTTGCCGCTGCCTTATACCGAGGAGTCGCTCGACGTGTTCGCCATAGGCGTCGACCGGGCACAGTCGGCCTTGAGGCGCGAGATCCTCATCGAAAACCCATCGAAATATCTTCCGCTCACGCACACCATGTCGGAAGCGGACTTCCTGGCCGAAATCGTGCGCCGAACCGGTTGCGGTGTCCTCCTCGACATCAACAACATCTACGTGAGCGCCCGCAACGACGGACGCGATCCCAACTCCGAACTACTCGACTACCTCGCAAAGATCCCGCCCGAGCGCATCGGTGAATTGCACCTGGCGGGACATGCCGTCGTCACCCGGCCCGAGGGCCGCGAACAGCGCATCGATGACCATGGGTCCCACGTTTGCGGGGATGTCTGGAAGCTGTTTCGCGTCGCCGTCGAAACTCTTGGAGCGCGGCCCACGCTGATCGAATGGGATACGCGCCTGCCCTCCTTGGAAGTCTTGGCGGCCGAAGCAGATCTTGCCCAGTGGATTCTGGAGGTGTCGGCAACCTCGGAGAGTCGGCGTGTCGTCACTCGTTGAATTCCAACGCCAGATGGCTACGACCCTCTTGCAAGAGGCATCCACAGAAGGCATGGAAGTTCACCGCGCGACGGTACTGAATGCCCTCGTGAACGCCTTACGACTCACCTTCCCCACGATTGTCGAGCTCACGGGACGGGAGTTCTTCGACCAGGTGGCTGCGGAGTATGCGAGACAAAATCCGCCCGATAGCGCCGTCTTATATGCTTACGGTGACGGTTTCGCCCGCCACCTGCGTTTGAATGACGGCGCGCGGACCCTGCCGTATCTATGGGACTCGGCACGCTACGATTTGTGGATAGATCGGGCCGCGCACCAGGCACCCGACTGGTGGACCGTGGCCATAGCGATCGACGCGGAACTGGAAATATACCTGATGAGCTCACTGACCTGCCTCCGCGTTGATTATCCTGTAAACCTGATTCGAGACGCCCTCGATGCCGGGCGCCCGGAGGAGCTGTCCGAGCTGGATATGAGCCCGCAAGCGCGTTATTTCGCGATCTGGCGCGGCCCCAACGGGGCGGCTGTCAAACAACTCAACGCCGCACCCGCCGGATTTCTTGCGAGCATTCTAAGGGGACTCGACCACAGAACGGCCCTCCAACATGCCGTATCGCAAGGGCGGCGGGATGAGGTGCTCATGGCAATTTACGACCAGGTAGTGAGCGCTCCCTTCGCACGGATGACTTAGCGGCAGTAACCTCCCAGGACGAATCCCGAATGAACACCCGCATGAATCCCGCCCTCAATCGCGCGTCCGCTCCATCCAACGACTCCGTGCCGCGCAGGATCGTCCAGAAACTCGATGCGATTCCGTATAGCCTCATCGCCCTGATCGCGCGTGCAGCGACCTTCAGTGTTTTTTTCCGCTCGGGCGCTTTAAAACTGTCAGATTGGAATTCGACCCTGATGTTATTCCGGAACGAATACCACGTTCCCCTTTTGCCACCGGACATCGCCGCGTATCTCGCGGCGGGACTGGAGCTCGGTGCCTCGACCCTCGTCCTCGTCGGCCTGCTCGCTCGCGTGAGCGTCGCCGCCCTGTTAGGGATGACAGCGGTGATCGAGATCTTCGTGTATCCGATGGCCTGGCCCGACCATATCCAGTGGCTCGCGTTCATGTTCATCCTCCTGGCACGAGGCCCGGGCAAGATATCGATCGACGCCCTGCTGTTTCGCGACTAGGCGCTGGACCTGGCCGTGAGGCGGGGTGCGCACTCGATCAGGATCACACTGATCGCCGCGAGCAGACATACGACGGCTCCCGTCACCATGACGGTGGAAAAGGCTGTGAAGAGGTGTTCGCCCCGCCTGATAAGCACCGTACCCAACAACGCCGTCGTAATGACGGCGCCCAGCCGGGTGGCCGTGCTGTTGATACCCGAGGCGGTGGCCGTGTGCGGCCCATCGACGGACGTCAAAACCAACGTCGTCAGCGGCGTAACAGCACTGCTCATGCCCACGGATAACAACAGGACCGCGGGAAAGACATCGCTCCAGTAATCCGATTGTGTCCCGATCCGCGTGGCCAGCAGGAATCCGCAAGCGCTGATCAGCGCGCCCGCGCCCAGCGGAACCCGCGGTCCCACCCGGGCCACGACCCGGGCCATCAACGGTGACACGACGGTGAAAACGATCTGCAAAGGCACGAATATTGCGCCCGCCGCGGCGCCCGAATAACCCGCTGCCTTCAGCAGTACGAACGGAATCAGGATCAGGAATGCGTTGAGCGCCCCATACAGCAACAAGCTGAACAAGGTGATGCCGGTCAGCGTTCGCGAGCTGAACAAAGACAGCGGCACCATAGCGCGTTCGCCTAACTGCCGCTGGACCCACACGAACACGCCCAGGACAACCACGGCCAACGCGCCGGTCGCGAGGGCCTCAACCTGTCGCTCGGCCGAGGCGGTCATTGTCGTTAATGACCATGTCAGTGCGCCGAGCGCCACCGCCACGAGCACCCCGCCAACCAGATCCAACGGGCGGCCCGCATCTTCCCGGTCCACCGGGACATACCGGTACGCCAATACAACAGACAGCGCGGCCACCGGCACGGTCAGTAGAAACACGGCGCGCCAATGACCCATATCGATCAAAAACCCTCCGACCACGGGACCGATCGCGCTGGCGATCGCCGCTGTCGCGGACCATAAACCCACCGCGCGCGCCTCATTCTCCCCGGAAAACATCTGCCCCAGGATCGCCAGGCTATTGGGTACCAGCAACGCGGCGCCGAGGCCTTGCAGTAAGCGCATCGCAATCAGCACCGCGATGGTGGGCGCCAGGCTCGCGCCCGCGGATGCCAGGCCAAATATCGCCGACCCGAGGATCAACGCCCGCCGACGCCCGAAGCGATCACCCCACGCCCCTCCGAGGAGCGACAACGCGGTCAGCGGCAGCAAGTAGGCATTGATCACCCACTGCGACTGACTTCCCTGGAGCGCCAGAGCTCTGCCAATGGCCGACAATCCGATCGCCACGACTGCCCCATCGATGTAGACGAGGCTGCCCGCGGCCATGGCAGCGGCGAGCGCCAACGTCGGATGTTTTGGAGTCGCTGAAAACGCCGTCGCACGCGCCAGCGCGGCATCACAAGAGATCTGGGCAGAGTTCACCATATGACACGAATAATCAGCCCGCGCGCGGCTCGATTAAACACTCGACTGAGTCTTGTATAGCCAGCCGGCGAGCCGTCCCAGCACCGCCCGTCGAGAATCACTCTTTGGAGTCTTCCCCCGCTCGCCCTCTTCGATTGAGAGTCCATCGCGCTCGGGTTCGGCACCCTTGTTGGAGACCGGGCTTTATTTCACGAGGGAATTGAACATGAGAATGAAAATCGCGGTGACCCTGACACTGGCAGCAGCCATGACGGTTGGGGCGCTCTACCTGAATCCCACGGCGCAGGCTGCCGGCCCGATGGCCAGTAAAGTCGTCGATAGCCAAGGCAACCTGCGTGTGCCGCAGAACTATCGCCACGAATACGAATTCCTCGGAAGTTGGGCCGTCGCCGCGGATGCGGGTGTGTCGGGCTCGAAAGACATCCACCAGGTCTACGCCTCGCCCGGAGCCATCGCCGCGTTCCATAAAGCAGGGCGCTTTCCCGATGGCACGGTACTGGTGAAAGAGGTGTTTGACACCGCCACCGGCTCGATGACGACGGGGACTGTCAGCCACGTGCAGACTCTCAAAGGTTGGTTCGTCATGGTCAAGGATGGCCAGGACACGCACGCCGGCAATCCGTTGTGGGGTAACGGGTGGGGATGGTCGTGGTTCGACGCGGACAAGCCCACTAAGACCACCTCAACAGACTTCAAGAAGGACTGCCTCGGCTGTCACGTGCCGGCGAAAGACACGGACTGGATCTACACGCAGGGATACCCAGTCCTGAAGCAATAATGCGCGTCCCCCGCGGCTAGCTCACGAAGCCGCGGGGGTCGAGGGCTTACGTCATGCGATACACGCGTCCGGTCTGCACGCCCTCTATGCTTCGTACATAGGCGAGCGAGACGCGACGTCCCGGGACTGGTTCGATTCCAGGGAAAAACGGTCCGAAGCTCGACATGGATTCCTCCAGCACCGAAGGACTCACAGCGTTGATACGGATTCCGCGAGCCAGCTCGACCGCCGCGCCGCGCACAAACCCTTCGAGTGCCGCGTTGACGGTCGACGCGTTGGCACCGAAGCGGATGGGTTCGTCGGAGACCGTGCCGGCGGTCAAGGTGATGGAGCCGCCGTCGTTGAGGAAGTGTTGGCCGACGAGCGCGAGCGCCACCTGGCCCAGCAATTTACTGTTCAAGCCGATCCGGAATTGTTCAGTGGTCATCTCCGCGAGAGGCCCGAAGTGCAGGTCCCCCGTGACCGAGACGATTGCATCGACCTTACCGACCTTGTCGAACAGTGCCGTGATACTGGCACTGTGGGTGATGTCGACCTGGTAGTCGCCGCGAGTGCGCCCGACGGGAATGACCTCGTGCCGCCCCGCTATTTGCTGCACTAAGGCCCGCCCCACGGTGCCGGTAGCGCCCACGATTAGAATTCGCTTGCTCACCATTCACTCCTCAATCTATCTGCCGCGTCCCGCGCGGCTCTTGATTGTTTCCGGCGGACCCGCGGGACTCATCACTCGATCGGGTGAAATCAGCTGCCGGCCCCGCTTATACAATCTGACGAATGAATGGATCGGCAATCGTCGGATCTCTTATTTCCGTCAACGTAGGACAACCACGCGAGATCCACTGGCGCGGCAAGACCTATCGCACGTCCATCTGGAAAACGCCGGTGCCGGGAAGGGTGAAGGTCAGCCGCTTAAACGTTGCGGGCGACGGCCAGGCCGATCTCGTGGGTCACGGTGGCGAGCAGCGCGCCGTGTTCGTCTACCAGATGGATTCGTATCGACACTGGGCGACGTTCCTGAACAGGGACGATCTGGCGCCCGGACAGTTCGGGGAAAATTTCACTGTCGAAGGGCTGTGCGATGCAGAGGTCTGCATCGGCGATCGGTTTTCGATCGGCACCGCCGTTTTCGAGGTGTCCGCCCCGCGCGTGACCTGTTTCAAAGTGGGCATCCGCATGGACCGCCCCGACATGCCCGCCCTGCTCGTGTCACATCGTCGGCCGGGCTTCTATTTTCGGGTCATCGACGAGGGGGAAGTGGGCGCCGGGGACGCAATCCACCAACTCTCTGCGGGACCACAACACATGAGCGTCGTGGAAATCGACGCGCTGTTATATTCTTCCCACCATCCTGCCGAGGCGTTGCGCAGAGCGGCCGTCATCCCGGCACTCAGCCCCGGCTGGCAGACCTCGATCAAAGCGCTCCTCGAAGCGAGCGAACGAGGCCACCAGAACGGGAATGCAGGACTCTCGCCGCTGGCTCCCTCAACCCTGGCCTGGTCGGGCGTAAGAGAGCTGGTCGTCACGGCGACCGAGCAGGCCAGCGAGGAAGTCAGATGGTTCGAGTTGACTTCGCGCGATTCCGCGGCCCTCCCCGGCGCCACTCCTGGACAATATCTCTCACTGCGAGTGAAGCCGACGGAGCCGGATTTACCGGTTGTCAGGAACTATTCGTTGTGCGGCCCACCCGCCGCGGGCCGTTATCGAATCGCCGTTAAGAAGGAGGCGCTTGGCTCCGCAAGCACCTACTTGCATGAACGCGTGAAGCAAGGCGACGTCCTCGAAGTGTTAGCCCCTCGCGGTGAGTTCACACTGAAGCCGGGCGATGGACCCCTGGTGTTACTGAGTGCCGGAATCGGCGTCACACCGGTGTTAGCGATGCTCCACGCCAGCGCCGGATCTGCACGACCGCTGTGGTGGATACACGCCGCCCGTGATCGCGATCATCATCCCTTCAAAGACGAGATCGCCGGATTGCTGCGCAAAACGCCCCAGTCTGTGCGCCGGGTCATCTACAGCCAGCCGCGCGCTTGCGACCTGCCAGGGACGGATTATGACCTCGGCGGCCACCTGGATCTGCAGATGTTGCGCTCGTTGGATTTGCCGCTCACGGCGGATTTCTACATATGCGGCCCCGAGGCCTTCATCACGGCGCTGCGCTCGAGTCTGACGAGTCTCGGCGTCGCGGTGAGCCGGATCCACTTCGAGTTGTTCGGGCCGGGCGTGAAGCAAACATCCGCGGGGCAGCGGATTAAACCGCATCTCCCTGCTGGGGCGCCGCAGACCAGCGGACCCACGGTGACTTTCGCGCGCAGCGGACTCACGGTCCGCTGGGGCTCCCAGTACGCGAACCTGCTCGAATTGACCGAGGCCTGTGAAGTGCCCGCCCGTTGGTCATGTCGTAGCGGCATTTGTCATAACTGCGAATCGCCCCTGCTGGAGGGCGCGGTGGATTACAGCACCATCCCGCTCGACCCGCCGGGCAGCGGAACTGTCCTCATTTGTTGTTCCGTCCCTAAAGGAGACATCGTCCTCGACCTCTAGGGGTGCCAGATTCACTCGGACGAGTGTTCCACCTCTTGATCTGCGTGCGTATACCCTTGAATGCAGGGGGTTTGCATTTCATTTACAGTGAATAAAGACGATCAGCCCAAGATCAAAGTCATGATTGCCAACGATCACCCGATCATGCGTGTCGGGCTGCGGATGGCTGTCCGACGCGAACGAGACATGGAAGTCGTGGGCGAGACGCGGGGCGCCCGTGACAGCATCGAGCAGTTCCAGCGGGTTCTCCCCGATGTCCTTCTGCTGGATCTCGATTCGCCCGACCAGAGCGGCCCCGATACCGTGGAGGCGATTCATCGTGCCTATCCAAACCTTCCCCTGCTCGTGCTGAGTTCCTATCCGATCGACGCGAATGAGCTGCTGCGCCAGCCGAGCCCGGGGCCGGGGCCGGGGCCGGTGATGTTCATATTAAAGTCATCTTCCGGTGAGGAAATCATCGCAGCCCTGCGCACGGTGGTCGTCGATTTCTGCCAGCGGGAAAGCGCCTCCCGGCTCTAGCGCGGACCTGGAATGGCTGGACCTTTCCAGCCACCGATAGCATTATTGGCTTTCGATATTCCGACGGCCATCGAGGTGAAGTCATGAGCGTGCCTGACACGGCGCTGCGAGTCTTGATCGCGGACGATCACCCGGCCATGCGTGACGGACTCGCTCGAGCCATCGCTCAAGAGTCCAACATGACGGTCGTCGGCATGGTTGCCGACGGCGTCGCGGCCGTCACCCAGTTCAGCGCTTTGCGTCCGGATGTCGTTCTCATGGATCTGCAAATGCCTCGCAGAAATGGTCTGCAGGCGATCGCGGAGATCCGCGCCATCTGCGCGGACGCTTGCCTCGTCGTCCTCACGAGCTTCGCCGGCGATGCCAGAGTCAGCCGCGCACTCGAACTCGGGGCCGCATCCTACATTCTGAAAACCTCCCGGACCGAAACCATCGTTGCGACCATACGCAGCGCCTGTAATGGCCGCACTGTCCTGGGACCCGATGTCTCGCACGATCTCGAACAACATCGCGGCATGGAGCCGCTGAGTCCGCGCGAAGTGAGTGTGCTGCGACTGGTGGCAGCCGGCAGGCACAATCGCAGCATCGGCGAAGGGTTGAATATCTCGGAGCAAACGGTCAAAAGCCGTATCAAGAACATTCTTGCCAAACTCAACGCCCACGATCGATCCCACGCCGTCGTCCTGGCTATGAAGCGCGGCTTCCTGGATCCCTGAAACGGGTCCGCCTGGACCGCTGCCACCAACGAACGATGAGGTCGGACCAACCGGTCCGCGCCACGTCCGCAAATGCGATGGCGGCGGGTACGTGAACCGAAACCTTGGCGCCGGTCGTCCCGTTGGGCCCCAAGGTAAAGGTAGCGCCCAACTGCTGGGCCCGCTCTTGCATCCCGAGAATGCCGTAGTGGCCGACCGAGCGATCCGCCCGCAACGGGGTTGGCGTGATCCCGCAGCCATCGTCGGCGACGGCTAGAATTATCGAGTTTGGATGGTATTCGACCGTCACTAGAACGCGTCGACACTTCGCGTGTTGGATGGCGTTGCGCACCGCCTCCCGGGCAATGTCGACGAGCTGTTGATACGCATCGTTCGTGATCGGATGCGGTATTCCCCGGGTGACGATCTCCACAGCCGGGTTCTCGTTGGCAGGCCGGTCATTGGCTATACGCTGCAACGTGGCGATGAGATCTGAATCCTTACTGTCGCCGCTGCGTAGCGCGACGATCCGATCTCTTGCCTCGACCACGATCTCGCGTGCCTGCTCGGACACTTCGCGGATCTCGGCGCGCAGCTCGCCTGGCAAGGCGCGATCGTTTGCCCAGATGTTGGTGCGCAAGACCAAGGACTGTACCCCTTGCAACAGCGTGTCGTGCAGGTCGCGTGCGATGCGCTCCCGCTCGTACGTCCGGGCTGCGATGTGTTGGCGAATGCGCGCCTTGATCTGCTCGGTGCGCACGATAACGGCGAGCACCAACAACAGGGTCGCCAGCAGCGCCACCATCGAGCGAAACCAGACAGTCTGGTAAAACGCGGCCGCCACCCGGAACGTGAGCACCGCCGTGTCGCTCCAGTGCCCGGCACCGTTTTCGGCCAGCAGTTCGAACCGGTGCTCCCCGGGGGAGAGATTCGTGTAGTAGGTCTGTCTGCGCATCCCTGCCTCCTGCCATGCGCTGTCGACACCGGTCAAGCGGTAACGAAAGTTGACTCGCTCGGGATCTCGTAAAACCAGCGCCGTGTAGTCGATTCGCAGGTTGCGCGGCAGCTCGGCATCGACCCGGTGCGCCCGTGGCACGTAGGTCACGTCATCGCCGGTGACGGTCTCGATCGACACCAGGGTCGAGGCACCCTGTTGAATTCTTTGTCGTGGATCGATCCACCATACCCCGTTCTGACGGCTGAACCAGAGCCGCCCATCCGCGCCTTTGAGGGCAGTGGGGAATGGCCGTATCACGACCGCGGCGCTCCCTAACCCATCGCGCCAATCGAACAGCTCGAAAGGCACCTCGTGCGGCTTGGCTGACAAGGCGATGTTGACACTGTCTTTTGAGAGACGGTAAATCCCGCGCGCGCCGTTGATCCACAGCTCACCGTCGTCCGTCTCGATAATCGCCCCTCCGAAGGCGAACCGCTCGCCGCCCTGACCCCTGACCGCCACGAAGTGTTCACCCACCAGAGTGGCGAAACTCTGGTCGCCAGCCACCCAGACGTGGCGGCCGTGGACCGTGACGCCCAGGACATTGCCGACATGCAAACCGTCCGCCTCGCCATACGAGACCACCCGGGTCCCCTCGCGCACGACGACGCGATTGTTAGAATAGGTAATCCACAGCCGGCCACCCTCATCGGCGAGCAGCCGCGTCGCGGGGCCCTCTGGCATCCCGGTCTGCGGCCCTTGTGCCTGCCACTCACCGTGCTCGCGTCGATAGAGCCCTCGAGTAGCGATCGATACCCAGATATCTCCATCGGGCTCCACGGCGATGGCCTGATACAACGAGGTCGTCATGCCGTTGAGCGAGGCGGCCGCAGCGGGTGGGGGCGCGATTTTCAGAGTCTCGCCGTGGAAATGGCGCACGATGCCGTCCATGCCCGCAGTCCACCATGCGCCATCGCGCGTCGTAGTCGCCGCCGTGACTCCAACGCCCGCTGTGGGCTCCGCCCGAATCGAGCGACCCACACGCATGCTCGAGCCCGTGAAGCTGCCAACGAGTAGCTCGCCCTCCTGTTCGCCAATCAGAAAGGGCAGGTAGATGGTGTCAGAAAGGTTCAACCGGTGCAGCAGCGCCACGCTGAACCGATCCAAACCTCCCATGGTGCCGACCCAGACATTCCCTTCGCGATCCTCCAGCACCGATTCGACTTCACCCGACAAGCCGTCCTCGACGGTAAACAACTCCTCGGTTGCCTGCGAATTCGGTGCGGGGGACCACCGCACCCGGGCGAGCGCGCCCGGGGCGGAATGCCACCAAGCGCCGCCAGAGTCCACCATCGATTGCGACGGTTCATACTCCAGATCGCCCGTCCCCCCGGCCGGCGACCACGTGGAATCGACCGGCGTTGCGAAGCGCTGCGCCAAGGCCTGGGATCGAGCTATCGGCAAAAACTGTCCGGACGTATTGTCGCGCGCGAAAGCGGACGTCGGCGTAAGCACTTCCAGCCGTGACGCGCAGACAGCGAGTGAGAGCGCTCGCTCTTCGCTGTAGCCGGACGACGAGTCGATCTTCTGCCAGCGCTTGCCATCGAATCGAGCCAGGCCGCCAACGGTGGCGACCCAGAGCGCCCCGTCAGAGGTTCGGAGGAATTGATGGACGGCGCCAGCGGGAATGCTGCCCGGGGGGAAATGGGTGAGCTCACCTTGACGGAGGCGACTCACCCCGCCGAACAAATAACCGATCCACAGGTCCCCGTTGAGGTCCGCGTACAGTGCCCAGATCGAGGCATTCGGCAGTCGTTCGCCCAAAGTAGAATCGAACCGGACTCCGTCGAACCGATAGAGTCCTGTTTCGGTGCCGACCCAGAGGAAACCGTCCGGGGTCTGCGCCAGGGCCCTGACGCTGTTAGGGGCGCCGTCCTTGGCCCGGAAGGCGGTATGGCGTAACTCGGACAGTCCGAACTGTCTTTCGAGCATGTACATCGAAGCGTCGCCCGGCCGTGACGCTCCGCCTGTCGCCGGCAACGAGAATACAGTCAGCGTGCAAAACAGAATGTAGCAACGCGTCAACACCTAAGGACACTGTAGTTCCTTAGACTGGGTCGAAGAAGCGCCAAAACGGCAAACCAGCCTCTCAAAATCCGAGAGACTTCGTCACTCGCCGCCACCAACCTCGAGCAACGATTTGCGGATACGCGGAGTAGCGAACTCGATGAAGCGGCGCATCTTGAGGGGCAAGCGGCCCTTCTTGGAATGCAACATATGCACCGGAATGGCGACCGGCTCGTACTCCGCCAGGATGATTTGTAACTTGCCTTCCCGTACCGCCGGCGCGGCCTGATAGGAAATGACATTCGTAATTCCGACACCGGCGATCGCGGCTGCAACGGCAGCCTCGCCACTATTGACATACAACCGACACATGGGACTGATCACCCGCCTCGCGCCTCCATTCGAGGCGAACAACCATGACACGCCCGAATGAATCCCGGTGAAGGTGATGCACACATGCCGCACAAGCTCCTCGGGCGTTTGTGGCACTCCATGGGTCGCGAAATAGGCGGGGCTACCACAAACGACCCGGCGAACCGAGCCCACCCGGGTGGCGATCTGACTGTTATCCGCCAGTTCGCCGATCCGCACCGCCATGTCGATCTGGTCCTCCACCAGGCTCAAGTTACGGTCCGTCAAGGTCATGCGAACCTTGATCTCGGCGAACGCCGCGAGAAACTCGCACACGACCGGCAAGATGTGCAGTCGACCGAATACGACCGGCGCGGTGACGGTAAGCTCCCCGCGCGGAACGCTGTACTCGCCAGAGGCGCGAGACTCCGCCTCCTGAACCTCCCTTAGGATCTGTCGACAGGCCTCGACGTAGGCGACACCCGCATCGGTCATAACGAGTTTTCGCCCCGACCTGACGAGGAGCCGGGTTTTCAGGTGTTCTTCCAGCTCAGCCACCTTGCGGCTGATGGTCGGTAAGGACACACCCAGCTTACGGCCGGCGGCCGAAAAGCTGCCTTCCTCCGCCGAGGACACCAACAGGGCCATGGCCTCTAAGCGATCCATGGCGCCTCATCGAGGCGACCCTCGTTCAGGCCCCGGCAGAAGCAGCCTGTACCGCCGCCTCGAGCGCCAGGACCCGGTGGACTTGTTGAATACATGCGGACCCTTCTCCGACAGCCGAGGCAACTCTCTTGATGCTACCACTGCGCGCATCCCCGACTGCGAATATGCCCGGTAAACTGGTTCGTGGAACCCCAGGCTCGGCGGCCTCGATGTGGCGCGGTCGTCCTTGCCCGCGGACGTCACGGCACCTGTGAGTACGAACCCTTCGGCATCCAAGTCAACGCAACCCCCGAGCCACTGGGTATTGGGTACCGCACCGGTCATCAAGAACAGGTGGCCTATTTCGCGCGTCTCCAGTTTGCCGCCAGGGCCCGTTTTCCACACAACCCGGGACAGACGCTCGCTTCCCTCGAGCGCCACGATTTCGGTGCGTCGGTGCAGGGTAATATTCGGTGTCTCGGCAATCCGACCGATGAGATAATTAGACATGCTGTCGGCCAGGCCGTCACCTCGGACGAGAATATGAACGTGCCGGGCGGTGTTGGCTAGAAAGACAGCCGCGTGGCCGGCGGAATTCCCACCGCCAACAATAGCCACCTCCACCGAGTCACAGTGGCGCGCCTCGGTGGCCGTCGCCGCGTAATAGATGTCCCGGTCCTGATATCGATCGCAATCCGGGTGCGGCAGCTTGCGATAGCTCGCCCCGGTCGCGATCAGAATGCAACGTGTCTTGAGCAGCGTGCCGTTCGAGACTTGCACGGTGTAAGGCCGACGCGTGCAATGCAGCCCAACCACTCCTTGTGCTGTGCGGAGCATGGCTTCACTCAACCGAGTGAAAATCGCACCCCGCGAGTGTCTGGCATTACCGTTGGGCGGCAGTCGAGGCGTTCCGCCAGCCCCCGCCGAGCGCCTTGAACACACTGACCTGGTCGAGAACCAGGTCGGCATCCGAGCCCGCCACGGCGGCGTCCGTCGCGATGAGCTGCTGCTCCGTGGTGAGCAGGTCGATATCGCTGATGGCACCGGCAATGAACTGCTGATGAGCGATCTCGAAGGCCCGCTGCGCACGCTGCTGCGCCCTGGAGAGCGCCTGGCGATGGTCGAGTTCGGAGCGGTAGGTCGCGAGCGCCTGCTCTGCCTCCTTGAGGGCTTGCAGGACGACGCCGTCGAACTTGGCGAGCGCGGCGGCAGCCCCGGCCTCGGCCTGCCGGATGCGGGCCCGCGGAATCGCCTGGTTAGGAAATGTCCAGCTCAGCGCCGGCCCCACGCCCCAGGCGATGCCTTTGTTGTTCGCGAAGTTATTGAACTCGGTGTTGACACCGCCAATGAGGCCCTGAAGTTGAATCCGCGGATACAGATCCGCCGTCGTCACGCCGATCCGCGCGGTAGCGGCGGCAAGCCGGCGCTCCGCCTCGCGAACGTCGGGTCGACGTCGCAACAAAGTTGTGCCGTCGCCAATCGGGATGAGGTCAGCCAGTCGTGGGGGTAGTACGCAACTGGTCACTTCGGTGGGCGCTTTCGACGGTGGCCGTCCCAACATCGCCGCGAGCTCGAACAGCGCGTCCTGGCGCTGCCCCTCCAACGGCGGGATGCTGGCGCCGACTTGCTCGACGAGCTCCTGCGCGCGCACAACGTCGAACTCGGACCCTGCCCCGGCCTCGTTGCGATTTGTCGTGATGTTAGCTTCGCGAGTCACGACGTCGAGCGAGTGATGCGCAACAGTCAGCTCTTCGCCCAAGGCACACACTTGCGCGTAGGCGCGCGCAGTCTCAGCGGCGACGACGATCTTCACGGCATCGCGGGTCGCCCGGACCGCCTCGTCGTCGGCCCGCGCAGCCTCGATCGAGCGTTTCACCCGACCGAAGAGATCGACCTCGTAACCCACTCCGAGAAGGCCTTTGTAGAGCTCGACGTTCTTCGGATCCTTTCCGTCGATCTCCAGGATCTCGTCACTCTGCGCATCACGCCCGTAAAGCGCACTTGCCTCCCCCTGGGTCTGTGGCCAGCGCTGGGACTTCACCGCCGACAGGACTGCGCGAGAGGCCATGAGATTGGCGGCCGCCATGCGTAAGTCGGTGTTGGCGGCGAAGGCTTCCTGCAATAGCCCGTTCAACTGCTCATCATGATAGAGCCGCCACCAGTCATCGGGCGGCTCCGCGACCGTTTCGGCCGCCGCGCTCGTGGACACCAGCGGCGCCTCCGCGCCCTCGACCGGCTTCGCGGTGTGGTAATCCGGACCGACGGCGCACCCGCTCAACACTGCTAGCAGGGTTACCGCGGCCGCGCTGCTGAACTGGCGCTTCATGGTGCCGAGCCCTCCTTCCGGCGAGCGAAGAACGGGATATGGCCGGCAGGATGCGGTGGTGCCGCCCGGCGCGTGACGAGGACGATCAACACGAAGGCGGTGGCCGCGGCGATGACCACGAAGCAATCGACGATCGCCTGCATGATCGACTGGCTGTGCACGACGCTGTGAAGAACCGCCGCTCCGCGAGTAAAAGCGTCGGCGGTGTCACCGGCTGGCGCGGTCGCATCGGCATAACCCTGCACACGATTTATGACATCGGCATCGCCGATCTGCAGATGTTGGCCGATGAGGTTGGAGGCGATCTGACTCCGCTTGCGCACGAAGGTTACCGTGAACGCTGTGCCGATCTCACCACCCATGAGGCGTACGACCTGGATGGCGGCGGCAAAGGTCAGTGCAGCCTGCGGACGCAGATGTAACACGGCGAAGAACAGGATTCCCGACAGCGCGAGACTCTGCCCGATCGCCTGCAGGAGCTGCGAGGGGATGAACTGATCGGAACCCCACTCGGGGGTGAGCGTATGCGCCACCATCAAGCAGGCGGCACAGATGAGAATGAAACCGACGGAGGCGACCAGGCGCGGGTCCACGCGTCTCAAGATAAATCCCGCCATCAGGCACAAAACAAGCTGCGGGAGGCCGATCCAGAGCAACGTCTGGCCAACCTCGATGGGCCGAAAGCCACGCACCACCTCCAGGAATTCCGGGACCACGATAGCCCCGGACAACACCGTGAAGCGCATGAAGGAAACGAGCAGCAGGAGTCGGGGGAGTGGCGCTTCCATCACCGACTTCAGGTTCACGCCCGGCGCGGGGGTGTATTCCTCGTGAATCAAGAAGCCCACAATCAGGATCGCGCCGGAAATAAAGAGTGCCCACACCAGGGGCGAGTTCTGCCAATCGAGGCGATTCCCCTGGTCGAGAGCGGCGTAAATGAGCGCAAGGCCGATGCCACCGGAGGCGAACCCGAAGTAGTCGGGCTTCGGGCGTTGCGGGTTCGGCGCATCCGGCTTGGTGCCGAGCGCCATGCAGACCGCCATACCGATCGCGAGCGGCACGTCCTGCCAGTAGATCCAACGCCACGACTCGTTATCGACGTACCAGCCTTCGAAGGAAGCGGAGACGTTGAGCGACACTTCGAGATTCAGCGCATAGAGCGCGATCCCGTACGCCCAGTATTTCGGCGGCATATTCCGCAGTACGAACGTCAAGGTCAGCGGAACGAAGAACCCGGTCGCCAGCCCGCCCATGAACTGCAACCCGATCAGCATCGGCAGGTTCACGGAGAAGGGTTCGAGAAAGGCAATCACCGCGAACGCCAGCGCCGCCTCGATCAACACCTTGCGAGCACCGTACGCGTGCCCCAACCAGATCGCGAGGGGACACACCAGCATTTGCGCCATCGTCTGCGCCGTCGTAATCCACGCACCCTCGTCGAACCCCGCGTGCACCGCGCCGCGGATATCCATGAGCCCGATGCTCGAAAGCCGCGTGTTCAGCGTTGAGAGGAAGGTCCCGAGCAGAACAGCAAACAATGCAAGCCACGGAATCTTAGGGGCCGGGGTGAGTGCCGCGGGAGCGGCCACCGTGGGAGCCGTCGCTCCCGCGGCCGCCTGATTCTGCGCCGCGCGCAACTCCTCCGGCTGCTCGCTCATCGACCGCCGTCCCCATGCGTCGCGATGGTCGTGACAACTGACATCCCCGGTCGCAGCCGATCCCCGAGCCCGTCGGGGTCATCGATCAGGATCTTCACCGCGATCCGCTGCACGATCTTCGTGAAGTTCCCCGTTGCATTGTCGGGCGGCAACAAACTGAACTCCGCCCCGGACCCGGGTGCCCACGACTGCACGTGTCCCTTCAGCGTACGTCCGGGAAATGTGTCGACGCGGATCTCCGCCTTCTGACCCACGAGCAGATGAGTGAGCTGGGTCTCTTTGTAGTTCGCGATGACCCAGACGTTCGGTAACGGCGTGAGAGAGGTAACTTGCCCGCCAACGGGTACAAACTGTCCCGGCTTCACCTGCCGTTGGCCAATGACGCCGTCCTGGGGTGCGACGATGCTCGTGTACCCAAGATTGATCTTGGCGAATTCGAGGTTCGCCTTCTGCGCCAGGAGGTTGGCCTCCGCCTGCGTCTGTTGCGCACCCAGGACATCCAACTGCCGGGCCGCGGCCCGCTCCTGGGCCCGGTTCTGCTCCAGTTGCGCCGCCAGCTGCGCCTTCATGGTTTGCAACTTCTCGGTCGCTTCGGTCGACGACGATCCGGTCTCCAGGAGGCGGTGCTGTCGGCCAAGGTCGCGCTCGTTCTGCTCGACGTTAGCCATTGTCGCGGCGGTCGTTGCCTTGGCCGCCTGTACGTTGGCTGCCTGCAACGCGCGTTGCGCCTTCAGCGCCTCGATCGTGGCGCCGGCGGCCTGCACGCTCGCAACGAGTTGATCCACCGTGGCCTTGTAATCGTCGTCGACGAGTTGTACGAGAACCTGACCCGCTTTGACCCGCTCGTAGTCCTCCACGGGCATCGAGCGCACGTACCCCGAAACTTTCGCCGCAACCCGCGTCATATCGGCCTGCAGATAGGCATCGTCGGTGGTCTGCTCGCTGGCATTCGCTTCCCACCGGTTCCAACGGGTCGCGATCAGGATCAACAATGCCAGCGCGATCAGAAACACCACCACGCGCCACACCCAATCCGGCGGCGCATGCCAGCGGGAAGTCGAATTCTCCGCCACCATTTACTGTACTGCCCCGATATTCACGGCCAACCCCTTCCTCAGGAACGGATGAAAAACGGGGCTGACTCTCGCATCGGAGTTTCGCTAAATATTCACTCAATCGGGTGCATTTATCCGCCGACACCGGTGGCTTTGAAACCGGCGCCGCATGGAACATTCACTCAATCGAGTGAAGACGTTCGCACCGGGTTCTGTGCGGCCAAACAACACCCGAACGGGTGATGCGGTGCCAGGCGGCGTATGCAAAAGTCCTGACATGCGAATATTTCAAGTCGATGCATTCACATCCCGCCGCTTCAGCGGGAACCCTGCCACGGTCGTGCTCGATGCCGCTGCCCGAAGCGATGAGGAGTATGCGAAAATCGCGCGCGAGTTCGCGCATGCGGAAACCGCGTTTGTGCTGCCGCCCGTCGGCGATGATCACGACGTCGGCGTTCGATTCTTCAACTCGCGCAAAGAGGCCACTTTTGTCGGCCACGCGACGCTCGCGGTTCATCACGTACTGCTCACGCTCGGTATGCGTGACTACGGTGAATATCGGCAAAAGAGCCGGCAAGGCGTCATGACAGTCAGGGCTGAGCGGGACGCCGACCGACCCTTATTTGAATTTCGCCAGACCGCGGCCGATCTCGATGCGTCGCTCGGGCTCGAAGCGAAGTTACGGGTCGCGCACGCACTCGGACTATCGGACGAGTTGCTACACAAGACACTGCCCACGGTCGTTGCGCGCAAAGGAAGCACACGACTGCTGTTGCCTTTAACCAGTGCAACAGGCTTACGCTTCATAAAGCCTGATTTTGCAGCACTCGTCGAACTCGGCACCGAGCTCGGCATCGAAGGCTTCTTTCCATTCATCGTGGAACACGATGGGCAAGAAGTTCGAACCCGGTCCCGCATGTTCTGTCCCGCGTTGGGCATCCCCGAGGACCCCGTCAGCGGTAATGCGCACGCCATGTTGGCCACCTATTTATGGCGCCTGACCGAGTTGCGCCCCTTCGTAACCCAATTTACAGGGAGCCAGGGCGAGTATGTGAACCGCGCCGGAACCGTAAACGTGCGGCTGGAAATAAGAGACGGCGAGCTTATCGCCGCCCATATCGGCGGTCATGCAGTCACCGTCACCGAAGGCAGACTGGCCGAGAATTAGCCCCAGTGAAGCCCCTCGTCCGGGTTACCGACCGTCCGTAAACGTGCGCTGCCACCTCACGGCGGCAGGGCCGACAGCGTATCGATGCGCGAGCTGTCGCATATCACGATGCGCTGCGCAAGCTTCAAGGTCCCCACAACTACCAACGTGCTGTCTTTCGGGTTCCCGCCGATCGCATCGCCCCAGGCCCGGGTCCTCATCCTGGGAACCCTGCCTGGACGACTCTCCATCGATCTCGGCGAGTATTACGCCAACCCCCTGAACGCGTTCTGGAGGATCATGGCAACTGGAATTCCCGATCTGCGGGCGGACTACGCGAGCCGCGTAGCGATGCTCAGCGAGCACGGCATCGCCGTATGGGACGTCCTTGCCGCCGCAACCCGCTCCGGCAGCCTGGACTCAGCGATCGCAAACGACGCCACCCCCAACAACTTTCGCGCGTTCTTTCAAACTCACCCGGGCGTGCGCCTGGTCTGCTTCAACGGCGTGACGGCTGCCGATCTCTACGAGAAACACGTGGTGCGTACGCTTACCGAGGCCCAGCGCGCAATTGCCAAGCGCACCTTGCCGTCGACGAGTAGCGCCCATGCAAGGTTGACGCTGCCACAGAAGGCGGAGCAGTGGTCGATCCTCTGGACGACCCCGGTCGACCCGTGATTCGCCTTCGAGACGATCGGTCGAGCTACCAACGAACCGAAGCCCGGCGTCGACCGCGGTCAGACAAGCTCGGCCACATCCGCTCGCAAAATCGGCACCAACTCGCGCTCAAACCACGGATTGCGCTTCAACCAACCCGTGTTGCGCCATGAAGGGTGCGGTAAGGGCAGCCTCTTGGGCCCTTCCCCAGTCTCATAAACCTCACGCCAACGCCGCACCGTCCCCGTCACACCCTCGGCGGTCTGTTTCGAACCCAAGTGCCAACGCTGCGCATACTGTCCGATCAGGATGAGCAACTGCAGGTTAGGCAATTGCTCAAAGAGCCGGTTGCGCCACAACTCCGCACACTCCTTGCGAGGCGGCAAATCCCCTCCCTGTGCGTCATTTCCGGGAAAACAAAATCCCATCCCGATGATCGCAATCTTGCGACTGTCATAGAACGTCGCGTCATCGAGCCCCATCCAACTCTTTAACCGCACTCCCGACGGATCTGTGTAGGGCCGCCCCGACGCATGCACTCTCGCTCCGGGCGCTTGGCTGGCGATACAGATGTGCGCCGACCGTGACACCTGCAATACCGGCCGCGGCTCGTGCGGTAAAGCAGCCCCGTAACGAGGCTCATCCCTGCACACTCTGCAGGCGCGGATCGCGCTCAAAAGCTGGTCTAACTTCAAAGTCATCGCAACACATCCCGACCGATGAGCCGCACAGACCGCGGCATCCCAGTTGCGATTATATCCTCCCATCGGCCAAGTCCGGGCGATGCGTACTCGAATCCCTCGAGCAGCCAAAGCCCACCCCATGGCGCAGCGCCTGCTTTCCGCTCGCCAGGATTCACCCTTTCGAGTCTTCCTTAACGGTGCTCAACCACGCAGCATCCCAACGCCTGTAGCGGCTTCACCGGCGCCGAGCACGGCGAACGTAACCGACCGTCCTTGCATGGCGCGGCAGTACATTACACAATCTATCGAGTGAAGCCAATGCTGCGAGCGCGGCTTTAAAATCCCATCGCGGGTTGGTATGCGTGTCGCGCCTGGCTTCCAGTATCTTTCGACGGTTGTTCGAAAATTCGCAGGAAATCGGCACATGTCACATCATTTCGATAGCAAGATCGCCCGTGAAGACCCCAGTTTGAATCTCTGCGATTTCTATTTATTCGAGGGGGGGCCGGCAAAGACCGTCATGATCATGACGGTCAATCCCGATGCCGGTCTTTCAGCCAGCGATATTTTTCACCGCGAGGGTCTGTACGCCTTCCGGTACGATCTCAATGGCGATGCACACGAGGAGCTCGCGTTCAAGATTCGCTTCGAGCCGGCGAAGCACCAACACGGTGACGAGCATGTTCACGTGCAGCGGTTTGAGGTGCGTGAAATGCATGGCGCGGAAGCTGTGAGAGGATTCTCGGGCAAGGTGCTCATCGACGGCGAAACCGGGGCCATCCACTCGAAGGATGGGGTTCGTATCTACGCGGGGCTGGCTCCCGAACTCTTCGCCGGCGATTCGTTCGCCCTGCACGGGTTCATGGCTGCCTTTTATAAAGAACACCGCTACGACGGCGATGTCTTCAGGCACCGCGAGAATTTCTTCGCACGCCGCAATGTGACGGCGATCGTTCTGGAAGTGCCGACTGAGATGATCGGGCGCGGTCGGGTCCATGCGTGGGCGACCGTTTCGCTGTTCGGCCACGCTCCGGAAAAGCAGATGTCGCGTTGGGGGTTGCCGCTGGTAACCCATCTCTTTTTGAATGATCCGGATAACCAGGAGAGCAAGGAGACATTCAACACCTCCTCGCCGTCCGAGGATATCGTCAATTTCTCAAAGCGGATTGGAGACTTCGCGGCGACAATGAGCGGGTATACCGGTTCCGTGGTCAATCCCGCGGAATATGGCGAGCAGGTCGCGCAGCGTCTATGTCCGACAATGCTGCCGTACGAGTTGGGAACACCCGCAGCATTCGATCTCGCGGGCTTCAACGGACGTCCGCTAGGGGATGACGCCATGGATGTCATGTTGACACTGGCTTCCAACAAGCCACTCGCCGACGGTGTGGCCCCGGACCGGTCGCGAACGAGCGCCGAGTTTCCATACTACGCCAAGCCTTACACGCGGGACGAACAGGCGGGTGTCATTCCTGTCCTCCGGGCGCCGAAGACAAAAAAATGACAATCCGATAACGCGCAAGTTCAATGCCGCCCGAGCAAGCGGGCCTTGAGTCGCGTACGAATCGGCTCGTCCCAAAAGGCGTAGGCCGCCCAGGCAACCAGCAACAGGAACGGTACGAGTATTACGACCCGCTCGCCAACCAAAACTCTGACACTGCCATTTTGCAGCGTGACCTCGAGGGTCTGTGGCGCAATGAAGCGTGCCTCTCCGAGAATCAGCTCCGTCCCACTTGCCTCGTATCGCTCGCGATGAGTGGCAATCAGGCCATCGACCATCGCTCGCTTGTGCTGGCGCACG
>JAQGOE010000001.1 GCA_028293725.1 Gammaproteobacteria bacterium
GTCGATCGACATCCCGCCAGCAAAGCAAGCGTCAGCAGCGCGGCAAGTAAGCCGGTACGGCGGAGCATGCAGAGCTACTTCAATGCCGCCGGCGCCAAGATCGCCCGCCAATTGATAATCGCATTCCACAACATCCGCTGATCGCCCCGATTCAGATCCCGGTGCAGCGGATTGAAATTGAACGCCACCACGTGCCCCGCCCCCTGCGGCAAATCAAAAATCGCCGGGCGCCCGATCAAATTACTTTCCCCCCAAGCCTGCCCACTGATCACAAAGGGTTGGGCCATCCCGGCCTGCGCCATCCCGCCCTGCCCCGCGCCATCCCCCCACTGAAGCACCACCCCACTGGGATCAATGGGCCCGTCCAAGCAACTCGTGCAGTACGCCATCCGCAACCACCGCCGCGGCGTGGCATACAACGCAAAATTCTGCCGAAACACCTGCGTGTGCGCCGGATACCCATACGCAATCGGATGATCCGGCCTCGCAAACGACACCCGCAGATGCGCCCCCGGCGTCCTGGTCACCGCATCATTCGCCGCCGCTGCAGCTGCCGCCCCACCGCCCGCCGTACTACGCGGAACGCCTCCCGCCTCGCGGCGGACTCCCCGCACGATGCCGCCTTCGAGTGGCAACATCGAACCATTGCCAAGCGTAATCAACAATCCACCCGAATCAACAAAACGCTGCACCTCGGCCATCCCGCTCCAACCCACGCCGCCGGTGATGTCATCGGATTCCGCCGGCGTGCCGAGACTCGGCGTGGCACGGGTTTTCTTGAACGCCATCGGCCCCCAGGCCTTCGGGATTCCCTGGATCTGCTCCGCCAACTCGAGATCGACGTGACCATAAAGAAGCACGTCATACTTGTCATGCAACTTGCCGGCCCGAATATCTTCATCCCGCACGTAGATGTAGGGGATATGACGCTGGTCCAGCGAGTAGCGCAACCAGCCGATCGTGTCGGTATCCGCCCAGGGAACCCACACTCCCAGCCGTGGCACCGGAGCAGCATGACTCGCCACGTCGGGAGTGGCGCCGGCCGCCACGAAATTGAGTCCGAGCTGAGTGGCTACATCATGAACAGCGCCCGCCAGGCCGGCCTGCGCGGGCAAGATCCAGGACCCGGCGGGATAGTCGCCACCACCCATATTGAATGATCGCTCAGCAACGGACACTTTGAAGTGGGCGAGCTTGAAGCGCGCCTCCAACAGCCCCTCCTGCCCCGTGTCTTTCAACACGTATATCGTCCCAGTGCCGGAGACTTCTCCGGCGGGATGAGGCGCTGCGGTGAGCAGCGTGAGATTTGCGGCGCGCACTTGCGGGTCCGCGGTCGGAATCGCCGTGAGATGATAGTGCGCCGGCAGCTCCCAGGACACGTCGTCATACGGCTCACCCGCGTCTTTGGCAAAGAACGACGGCGTCAACAGATCAACGGCGTAGTTCCGATACGGCTGATCGAGCCGGATCACGTACGTACCCGCGGGATAAGACCCATCCTTTAGCGTCACTGGTGCTGCCGCACGGTGCACCTCGATCCCCAGCGAGATGAGCCGCGCCACCAACTGCGCAACGCGTGTGGGATCGCCCTGGTCCTCCGGAATCAGAAAGCCATACGGCGCTTCGTTCAACCCCGCCTGGTACGAATGCAGGCCTTTCAGATAGAAATTCTTCAGGAGCGTCTTGGGCTCCTGTGCAACCCGGTCGAGAGCCGCCAGCGCGGCCGTCTCCATGTAGTTGACATTGTCGCGCGCCGACCAACGAAAACTCCCCGTCGGCGGCGCCACCGGCCGATACCAGTCGACCGTGGTCTCATCCGCGTTCAACGTATGTGTCAGTGTCTCGGCAGTGCCGTTGCCGAACGTCTCGTATCCCCGTCCCATGGCGTTGTGATTGAGCCCGATGGAATCCAGGAACAGGTGCGCGAAGTCATCGCCGAAATTCCAGGTCCACACCCCGGGCATACCAAGACCCGTAAGTGTCTGCACCTCGTGGAAGCTGAGCTCGAGTCGCTCACTGTAGGACAGAGGATCGATGTGCTCGTTGACGGGGCCGGTGCCATTCCACGTCAGCAGCAGCGCCTCGCTTTCATGCAGGTCATGCACAGCGATCGGATGCCACTCATACAACATCCGGTAAACGGCTTTCGTCGTCTCATGCACCTGTTGATGCGCATCGCGGTTGATGTCGACGAACGCATACTTCGACCAGTACGGCGGCGCCTGGCGCGGCAGATTCTCCAGGACCGTCTTGCCTTTCAGGTAACGATAGAACCACTCCACCTGTTTGTCGCGTCCATCCGGGTTGGACACTGGATTGATGAGGACGATGAGATTCTCGCGGATGCGGCGGATCTGTGGCTGCTCGGAGGTCGCCAGCCGATAAGCCAACTCCAGCACGGTCTCCGTCGAGCCCGTCTCGTCGGAGTGCAACGCGGCGTTGAAGTAGTAGACCGGCCGCCCGGCCGCCACGAGTTGCTCCGCCGCGGCAGGATCGGCCTTGCGGGGATCGGCGAGTGTTGCCGTGATTGCCTTTAATTTATCGAGTTGCTGAATCCCGGCCTCATCCGCGATAGCCAGCAGGATGATGTCGCGCCCTTCCTCCGAGCGTCCGATGGTAAAAACCTTCACCCGCGGCGAAGAAGCCGCAAGTGCCCGACTGTAGGCATACGCCGCGGACGAGTCGACGAGTTCCCCCGGCGCTCCGGGAATCCGGTGCAGAAAGGCGCGCGGCGAGACGACAGTCGCCGACGCCGGAAGATAAGAAACCCAAGGCGAAAGGAAGCGGGTCTCCGTGGTAGCTCGCGCGATTTCTTCAACCGATCCGGCCTCGGGCGTGTCAGGCCCAGCCGCCTGCGCACGCAGTAGCGTGGGCCATAGCATCACTGGCGACAGCAGCACTGGCGACAGTAGCAGCGGAGTCAGGATGCGCAGCAACCGGGTCAGCATGAAGTTTTCCTTGTAAGTAGCGGAGGTTGCGGTCGGTGCAGAACGTTGTGGCCAGCGCCGATGTCGCGGTCGGCGCAAAACATCGTGGCCCGTGGCGATGTCGCCGCCGGTCGCGACTGTCGCTGCGCGCCGCATCGTTACATTGCACCCGGTGCGCCGGCAAGCCCGGCCGCCCATCCCTCGCCCGCCGCTATTGGACGACCGCTCAATTATTTTCTGGCGCTTCGGCGCCACCGGGATATACACTCGGGCAAAACAGGCACGCGGTACTTTTAAATGTCTCGCAATCCGCGCTACGACATTCTGTTCGAGCCCGTAAAAATCGGCCCGGTGACCGCGCGCAACCGGTTCTATGGCGTGCCGCACGCCAGCGGCATGACGAATACGATGCCACGCATGCGTGCCGCCTTTCGCGGGATGAAGGCTGAAGGGGGCTGGGGCGTCGTGTGCTCGGGTTACGTTTCCATCGACCCCAGCTCCGATGACGCGCCCCTCCCTTACGCGACACTTTGGGACGATGACGACATCCGCTCCCACGCACTGATGACGGACGCCGTGCACCAACACGGCGCGCTCGCCGGTGTGGAGCTCTGGCATGGGGGCGGCTCTGTCCATAACCGTACGAACCGCGTGCCGTCGATGTCGCCCTCGGGCATCTCGTGGATGGCGACCCATGTCGGTTTCATGAGCAACCTACGCTCACGCGTGATGGATGCCGCGGACATTCGCAACGTCATTCGCTGGCAGGCAGATGCCGCCAGAAGAGCACGCACGGCCGGTTTCGACATCGTGTACGTCTATGCCGGCATGGGCTACCTGCCCTACGAATTTCTCCTTCCCGAGTGGAATCATCGAACCGATGCCTACGGCGGCTCCGTCCGCAACCGCGTTCGGATCGTCCGGGAAATGCTCGAGGCCACTCATGACGCGGTGGGCGGCAAGTGCGCCGTCGCGCTGCGCATCAGTTTGGAAGAGCTGCGCGCGAAACCCAGCGAGAACGCAGCCTCCGAAGCGCATGAGGTCGTCGAACTATTGGCTGACGTACCGGACCTGTGGGACGTCAAAATGGACTCCTCCCCGACCGACTGTGCGCCATCACGGTTCACCGCGGAGGGCAGTCACGAACCCACCATCGATTTCGTCAAAAAGATCACCTCGAAGCCCGTAGTGGGGGTAGGACGGTTCACTTCGCCCGACACCATGGCCGGACAAATCCGGCGTGGCGTCCTGGATCTCATCGGAGCGGCCCGGCCGTCGATCGCCGACCCCTTTCTGCCGAGCAAGATTGACGCCGGCCGCGAGCAGGACATCCGGGAATGCATCGGCTGCAACATCTGCATCTCGAGCTGGCACGACAGTGTCCCCGTACGCTGCACGCAGAATCCGACCATAGGCGAAGAATGGCGCCGCGAGTGGCACCCCGAGCGAGTCGCGCCGGCGGGCAGCTCATCGTCAGTGCTCATTGTTGGCGGCGGGCCCTCCGGCCTCGAGTGCGCCTTGACGCTCGCCCGCCGCGGCTACGAAGTCACACTCGCGGAAGCCGCGGACGACATCGGTGGACGGTTGCGTTTTGAAACACGGTTGCCGGGACTCTCATCCTGGGGCCGGGTGCTCGATTGGCGCCGCGGCCAGCTCGAAAAGCTGCCAAACTTCAATCTCTATCGTGGCAATCGCCTGTCCGCCGACGAGATCCTGGAGTTGGGGAATACCCACGTCGTGATCGCCACGGGCGCCCACTGGTCTCGCATGTTGTATTCGCCGCTGGAAATTCCCGTCGGCACGCTTGAAGGACCGAACGTACATACCCCCGATGACGTCGCGGCAGGTGTCCATCTGGAAGACCCCGTCGTGGTCTTCGATTTCGACAACTACTATATGGGCAGCGCTGTGGCCGAGTATGTTGCGAAACGTGGCCACCGGGTGTCGTATGTAACACCGGCCGGCCATGCGTCCGCCTGGACCATCATGAGCAACGAACAGCCACAGGTCCATCGCGCGCTCGCCGACTGCGGGATAACGCTTCACACGTTATCGCGGGTGACGGGATTCAAAGGGTCCGGCCTACCGCAGTCCCGCCCTACGTCCGGTGTGTTGACCCTGGCGAGCCAGTTCACGGACAAAGAAACGCACTTGGCGTGCGGCTCCCTGATCATCGTCGGCGCCCGTTTCCCGAACGACGCGCTTTATCACGCTCTCATCGGACGACCCGACGATCTCGCGAACGCCGGGATCGCATCCGTGACGAGAGTCGGCGATGCTCTCGCGCCCGGCGCTATAGTCCATGCGGTCTACAGCGGGCATCGCTACGCCAGAGAGCTCGATGCGGACCCACAAACACTGACCCTGCGTCGGGACACACCCCTTCGCGGCGCGCCCCGTGAATAAACAACAGCGCGCGCACCCATGACCGGTTATGTATTACCGCCCCCCGTGGCTGGCCTGGAGCCGACGCTACCCTCCAGTTGGTATCGCTCGGAGAAGATATTCGGTCTCGAGAAAGAGCGAATTTTCTTCCGCGAATGGCTCTGCGTGGGCCGCGAGGAAGAGGTGCCCTCGCCCGGCTCACATCGGGTGTTAGACATACTCGGCGAAAGCGTCATCCTCGTGCGTAACCGGAAAGACCAACTGCGTGCGTTCTACAACGTCTGCCGTCACCGCGGCTCGCGACTCTGCCGTACCGACGGTGGCATCACCGCCAGCCGCATCGTCTGCCCCTACCACCAATGGACGTACGACCTCGACGGCCACCTCCTCGCAGCCCCCTACCTGACCACCGAGCCCGGCTTCGACAAATCCCTCTTCAGCCTATACCCCATCGGTGTGGAAACCTGGGGCGGCTTCGTGTTCCTCAACCTGACACCCGCCAACGCCAAACCCTTCCTCGAACAGGTTACCGGTATACCCGAGCGCACGCGCCGCTACCCCTTGAGCGAGCTGCGCATCGGCCACACGATCGAGTACCAGGTCGCCGCGAACTGGAAAGTCCTCTGCGAGAACTATAACGAGTGCTATCACTGCGCCGGCGTCCACCCCGAGTTGTGCGCCATCGTCCCGGCATTCAGAGACCGCGGCGGCTCGAACCTCGACTGGGAGCGCGGCATACCTCACCGTGAAGGCGCCTATACCTTCACGAAATCCGGCACGACACGCCGCCGCGCCTTTCCAACACTCAACGAAGACGAGCAGGTGCGTCACAAAGGCGAGCTCCTGTATCCCAACCTCTTCGTGAGTCTCGCCTGCGATCACGTGGCGGTCTTCATTCTGCGGCCCCGCTCTCCGGGCCGGACCGACATCACCTGCCATTTCCTGTTCGAGCCCTTCGAGCTCCAGAAACCGGACTTCGACCCGTCCGACACCGTCGAATTCTGGGACGTGGTGAACCGGCAGGACTGGGTCATCTGCGAGAGGGTGCAGGAAGGCATTTCCTCCCGGGTACACGAGCGCGGGTACTACGCTCCCATGGAGGATTTCAACCTCGACATCCGCCGTTATGTTCTCGACCGGATCGGCGACTCGGTCCCCGCTGGGGATTCCCTCGCTGGCCGCTCGGTCGCCCCCGCTGGGGATTCCCTCGCTGGCCGCTCGGTCGCCGATTCCTTGTGACGGCAACGCCTTCCGACATCACCTCTGTCGCGCCTCGGCGCACGCGTGTTCGCTGGAAGATTTTCACACTGCTGTTCTCGTTCGGCCTGATGGCCTATGTGCAGCAGCGCAGCCTCGCGGTTGCCAGCTACCAGATGATGCCGTCGCTGAACCTCAGTCAGATGCAGATCGGGTGGCTCGAGTGGGCCTTTCTGCTCGGCTACGCGGCGCTTCAGTTCCCCGGCGGAGTGTTAGGGCAACGACTCGGCGCCCGCACCACCTACGTCCTGATCGGACTGCTCTCATTTATCTGCACAGTGACGACACCTCTGGCGCCGGTGGTTTTGACTGGCACAGCACTCTTCGCGGTGCTTCTCGGCGTGCAACTGCTACTCGGCCTGGCACAAAGTCCCATCTTCCCGGTGACCGCCGGTGTGGTCGAAGCCTGGTTCAAACCCGATCAGTGGTCGTTGGTGCAGGGGTTGTTGAGCCTGGGCCTAGGGCTCGGAGCAGCCGTCGCGCCACCCGCCGTCGCCTGGCTCATGTCCTCCTTCGGCTGGCAAAGAGCGCTTGCCTGGACGACGCTGCCCGCTCTCCTGTTGACTGCCGTGTGGGCCTGGTACGCACGTAACACTCCGGCCGAGCACCCCGCCGTCAGCCCCGAGGAGTTGTCTGAGCTCGACACCCGCTCGGCGAGCAACGTTGACTGTACGATCTCCTGGCGTCGCCTGTCGGCACTGCTCAAAAGCCGCGACCTCCTCGCGCTGACAGTGTCCTATGGGTGCATGAACTACGTGTACTACCTGCTGGGCAACTGGTGTTTTCTGTATCTGGTCCAGGAGCGGCATTTCACCGTGCTCGAGGGAGGCTGGCTGGCCGCCACGCCACCGCTGGCTTCCGCGCTCGGCGCGGGAATCGGGGGGAAGCTCGGAAGCGTTTTCAGTGTCCGTTACGGGACACGGCGAGGGTTGCACATCATCCCCTTCATCTCCCTGCCTGCCGCCGGCATCCTGCTGCTTGTCGCCGTCCATGCCGCCAACGCTTATTTCGCCGTCGGTGCTCTGGCGCTTTGCTTTGCGTTCGTGGAACTAAACGAAGGGCCCTACTGGGCAGCCGTCATGCACGTCGCCCGTGGCGATACCATGTCCGCGTCGGGGCTTCTCAACACCGGAGGCAACATCGGCGGCCTCATCGCCACACCGATTGTCGCCTATCTCTCGGGACAACATTCCTGGACAGCGGCGTTTGTAGTGGGAAGCGGTTTCGCGTTCGCGAGTGCGGCCACGTGGCTTCTGGTGGACCCCACTCGGCATCTGGATAGCGTTCGGGCCTGAAGTCGCGCTACGCTTGGCTGATGCCCAAACCCGCCGCCGATCCGACAGCTTCCCGCATGGAGGAGGAAGCGCTACGACTCGCACGGCACGGTTCCCTTCGCGCGGCCGCCGACGTCTGTCGCGCTCTCAATGCCAAGCACCCTAAGTTCGCATCGGGATGGCGCACCGCCAGTGGAATCGCCTTGCAGATGGGAGACGCCGCGACGGCGCTTACAACGGTCGAGCACGCCCTGGCGCTCACCCCTAAGGATGGCCGCTCCCTTCTGCAGAAGGCCTACGCCCTTAGAGCGCTGCGCCGCCAAAATGAGGCGCTCGAATTCGCCAACAACGTCCGCCCACTCCTCAATGACGATGCGGCTGCACTCGACTTGCTGGGCACGTTCTACAGCCTTTCAGGAGACCAGCGCCTGGCGCTGGAGGCTTACGACCGGGCGCTACAGCTGGCTCCCCGCAATGTCCCGATTACGTTTAATCGGGCCACCGTACGCCGTTTCCTCGGTCAACTCGCCGCGGCGGAAGATGACTACGATCACGTGATCGCCGGCCGCCCGAACGACTACGAGGCCTACAAGAACCGATCCGACCTGCGCAAGCAGGCCCGTGAGCGCAACCATGTAGCCGAGCTCGAACGGCTCCTGGCCGGCGGCATCACCGACTGGCGTGGTGAGGTGCAGATTCGGTACGCCCTGGCAAAGGAGCTCGAAGATATCGGCGAGTACGAGCGCTCGTGGGCCTTCCTCGACCAGGCGGCGAAACTACGCCGCCGCCATCTGAAATATGACATCGAGCGCGATGTCGAGACCGTAAGCTGGATCATCGATGCATTCCCCGACGGCCCCGCCTCGACGGTGCAGGGTTTTCCGAGCCACGAGCCGATATTTATCGTGGGCCTCCCCCGAAGCGGCACGACGCTCGTGGAACGCATCCTCGGAAGTCACTCGTCTGTCCATTCGGCCGGAGAGCTGAATGACTTTTCTCAGGCGCTCGTCGATGCGGTGATCACTGCAGCCGGCACGCGCTCAATACCTCGTCAGGAACTGGTGGCACGCTCGGCGAAACTCGATTTCGCGGCCCTGGGCCGCGACTATCTCGAGCGCACGCGGCCTGCAACCGGCAAGACGCCTCACTTCACTGACAAAATGCCGCTCAACTACCTCTATTGTGGCCTCATCCGGCGCGCGCTGCCGAATGCACGAATCGTGCACCTGACACGCCATCCACTCGCGGTCTGCTACGCGATCTACAAAACCCTGTTCAAGGATGGCTACCCTTTCTCCTACGATCTCGCCGAGATCGGACGCTACTACGTGTCTTATCGAAAGCTGATGGACCACTGGTGCGCCACCCTGCCCGGGGCGATCCACGAGCTCAACTACGAGCAACTGGTCACCGACCAGGTGGGCGAAACGCGCCGGCTGCTGGAGTTCTGCGGACTCGACTGGGAAGAGGCCTGCCTGTCTTTTCATCGCAACCCCTCGCCCACCACGACAGCCAGCGCGACGCAGGTCCGCCAGTCACTGTACGATTCCTCCATCGCGCAGTGGCGCCATTACGCGCCACAGCTCGAAGGTCTGCGCCGCCAACTCATAGCGGCCGGAATCGACGTCGAGAGCTAACTCCAAGGCTGCAATCGCAATGGCAAAGGCCCAGAACGGTCCCAAGTTTCGCCGCGAGCCCCCGGTGGCCCGCCGCGAGGCACTCGTCGAAGCTACGCTCGTCTGCCTGCGACGCTTCGGGCACGAGGGTATGTCAGTACGGCAGATCAGCGCCCAGGCGGGCGTTTCCGCCGGGCTGATCAACCATCACTTCCCGAGTATCACGGCCCTGGTGGCCGCCGCTTACGACTCGCTGGCGACCTCACTCCTCCACTCCATCCGACGCCAGGCGCATGACCTCTCGAAAGCGCCACGCGAGCGGCTGCGGCGGTTTTTCGAAGCTTCTTTCGCTCCCGAACTGCTCGACCCTGGTTTGTTCAGCGCATGGCTGGTGTTCTGGAGCATGGTCCCGCATGACGCCGAAATGCGTGCCGTGCACGACCGTACTTACGGCGCCTACCGGGCCACCCTGGAATCGTTATTGGGACAGTTGCGTCTGACCGAAGGAATTCCTGCGTTCAAACTGCGCCCGGCCGCCATAGGACTGGCGGCGCTCCTGGACGGACTCTGGATCGAGGTAAGCTTGAATCCACGCACGTTTAAGCCCGCGACGGCCGTAGCGCTGTGTGAGGACTGGACGAACGCGCTATGCGCCGGCGCTTTCCCGGCGTTGCGAACGACGCCCGGCAGCAAGGCCGCCGCTCCCTCGAAGGCGCCCTAGCAACGCTGGTCGGTCACGCGGGAACCCCGCCGTTCGCACGGGAGCTCCAGCGCTCACGCCGCGGAAGCTCCACCGGTCACGCAGGAGCCCCAGCCTCTTCCCCCCCGCTCGCCGTCGCCGGCGGCGCGCTCTCTGTGCTCTCCGTCCCCTCGGCGCTCTCTACCTTCTCCGCGCTCTCCACACCCTCGGCGCCCTCGGCCTTCCTCGCAGCCTGCTCAGCCTGATACTTCTCCATCGCCTTGCGCACACTCAACGGCCGCATGTCGGTCCAGACTTCCTTGACGTAGTCGAGACAGACCTGCTTCTGCCCCGTCGGACCGACCTGGCGCCAGCCGTTGGGAATCGCCTGGCCCGCGAGCCAGAGCGAGTATTGCTCCTCGGAATTCACCAGGACCTGGTACTCGCGAGTGTCTTCTTCCTTGTCCATTGATACCGCTCCATGAATCGCACTTGCCGGTGAGCGAAGATACGCCAAGCGGCCCGCCTTTTTGTGACCAGCCCCTTCAGTACATTAAATTCCAAGCTTGCAGCAGGCCACGGCACGGGGGCAACTTGACTGCTAGCCCAACGTCACACTGCGCTCCACAAACCAACACAGCCCCTCGCCAACCAGAAACGCCGCGGCAATGTCCGTAAACAAAGGACGCGGAATCGCAAGCTTGGCCCGCACCAGCAACCATGCAACCAACAGAGCGCCCAGCACCACGGTCACCTGCCCGATCTCGACTCCAATGTTGAAGCCAACGAGCAGCTCCGCGAGCCGGTTCGCAGGCAACTTCATCTCCAGGAGATTGGATGCGAAGCCAAACCCATGGATCAGGCCGAACACCAGCGTGACTAGCAAGCGCACCCTCCCCGCGTCACGCATTTGCCCGGTCAACATGAGATAGCTCACGGAGAAAATTCCACCACCCACCAGCAACAGCGTCGGCAGCGTAACGCCCAGATCGAAATATCGACCCAGTGCCATGACGAACAGGATCCCGCCCAACCCGATGGCCACCGGCAGCGGCCGATGCGTCCCGTCACCGATGTTCTCCGCCCCGATCAAGGCGATCGTCAGCGCCACCAACGCATCGATATATTGCGCCTCCGGCCGCAGAATCCCGGTGACGGCCAACGCCAGAGTCAAGCTGTGGCCGAGCGTGAAACCGGTCACCACGAACAACAGATCGCGCACGCGCCGCGAGATCAACACCAATCCCAACATGAACGACATGTGGTCGATGCCGGTGAAGATGTGCATGATCCCCATCCGCACGTATTGGAGGAGGCCGGCGTTTTCGAGACCACCGCCCTCGGCGTCATCCGCCGCTACCGCGACCTGCTGATGGTCCACCGTGAGAATCTGCTCGAAGAAGCGGCCACCGCTGTCCTCGATACGTGCGAAGTTGGTATGTGACTTCACGAGGTCGTAGAACGCGGCGGAGTGGATATCGATATCGCTCGCGCTCGGACACCTGAAGACAAAATCGAACCGCGAGTAGCCCACTGAAGCGGCCAACGCGCGTGGCCCCTCGACGAGCGGACATTTCTGTTTCGCAGCCGTTGCCCCCACCCGATCGGCGAGGTAGTGACCGAGCTGCGCACTCGACGGTTGATCCTTACCGGAGGGCGTCACTCGCTTCGCCTCGAGATCCGGCACCGTGAACTGCAGGCGGACGGTGTCCCCGTCGACGCGCCACGACGAAAGGCTTTCGCTCAATGTATGCGCGCAGACAGGCGCGGCAGCGCCAAACACCAGGGCGAGGACAAGGACGAGGAGCGTCCCCGATCTCATGGCTTGTAGTCAGAATAATCGGTCGCCACCAGGATCTTCGACCGCTCCCGCAGAAACTTCATCGTGGCCGTCATGAGGCGCTCCTGCTGCGCGTTCTTCAGATCCGTCAGCACCTGCAACCGGGCATGCTCGTACGACAGCGGCACGGGCACCTTATCCTTGATGACCTTGACGATGTGAATGCCATCGTCGGCTTGCAGGGGCTCTGACACCTCGCCCTCCTTCATCTGCAACGCCTTGGCGTAAACCGCATGCCCCAGGTGAATCTTGGCAGCGAAATAAAACTCGTCCCCGTCATTGCGGGGCTCCGTCAGCCCATACTTTGAAATCACCGCCTCCACCGGCGTGTTGGCGCGTAATGCACTCACCGCATCGCGCGCTCTCTGCATCGACTGCTCGGCATTCGCGCCCCCTGCGGGCAGCACGAGGTGCCGTGCAGTGAGAATGCCGTCGCTGGCGTAACGAGTCGGGTTCTTTTCGAAGAACTCCCGTAACTGTTGCTCGGAGGGCTGGCTGGTGGTGACCTCGGCCAGCGCCTGTTGATCCATCGCCATGGCGAGCGAGTTGCGCGTCATCTGGTCCGTCTCAGCGAAATCCAACTCCAGGCCCCGCTGTACGAGCAACTCTTCCCGGATCATCTCACCCAGAACCTTGAGTTTTTCTGCCCGGGTCGCCTGCTCGAAAGTCTCGCCCGTCTCGGCTTCCAACTGCGTCACGAAGTCACTACGGAGCACGGGACGTTGGTTCACCAGGGCGATGTCTTCCGGGGGTACGCTGTGCGTGGCCGTCCCACGCGCCGAGAAAAGCCCGACGCCCGCGATCGCCAGCCCCACCACGGCCCCGATCGCGCACAGAACCAATGATCGCGTCACGTTCACCTGCGACGCCGCTGACTTCACTTCACTCAAGCTTCCCCCTCTGGGCCGATACCGCGTCAAGCTGCCCTCTCGAAGTCGATGCCGCGTAGACATACACCGCCACCGCGCGAACGGTGACCGCAGACAACTCCGTAGCCCACGACGGGCAGCGGCCCGCAAGGCCGTGCGCAATAGTGCTTTCGATGCTCTGGCGCGATCCGTCGCCGCGCAGCCAGACGGCGTCGGTCAGATCCGGAGCACCGATCGCCGAATCACCCTTGGCGTCCGAGCCATGACAGTCGTTGCAAACTCCCTTGTTCGCGTCATAGAAAATCTGTTTGCCGCGCTGAACCGCCGCAGCATCGGCCTGTGGCTGGCGAAACGAGAGCAAGTACGTGGTGACGTTATCGATGTCGCTCGGCGTGAGAGGAGCCATCGCATAGAGGTCATAGGGCCGCGCAGTGGCGAACGCCGGCATGTGGGCGAGGTCCCACCCCTTTGAATTTCCCGAGCGGATGCCGTAAAGAATGACCCGCTCTATTTCACTTACGCGGCCAGTGCCGTAGAGCCAGTCATGATCGGTCAGGTTAGGAACAGCGAGCGCGGGATCGCCCCGTAATTGCGCGCCATGGCAGGAAGCACAGTGCTTTGAATAAGCTGAGGCACCACGCGACATCGCGAAGCTCATCAGCTCGGGGTCGGCGGGAATGCTGTCAGCAGGGACCATCAGAAAGCGAGCGCGCACGGTATGCGTGTGTGCCACGAAGGTGCCACCAACCGCTAAACCGAGCACGAGGATCGCCGTTAGTATCAGCCCGGTCTTCACCAGCAGATTCAAGCTACAGTCTCAGCCAGGGGATCACATTGGCGCCTTCCAGGCGCAGTGCCACGTAATTTACTGTTATCCGGCGAATTCGTTAACGTTAATGACCGGAAAAGGTCCTTGAGCGTCCATAATGCGCCCACCCATGACAGCAAAGCCAACACTGGCCGACCTCGCCGCCGCTCTCGCCAACGGAAGCGTCTCGAGCCGCTCCCTGGTAGAGACCTGCCTCGAAAGGATCGCAGATCCCGCGGGTGAAGGGCGTACGACCTTTTTGCACGTCGACAAAGGTGCGGTACTCGCACAGGCCGACGCGATGGATCTGCTGCGGTCCAGTGGTGCCGCCCCCTCGCCCTACGCGGGGATTCCGGTTTCGATCAAGGATCTTTTTGACATTGCAGGCCAGGTGAGCCGCGCGGGATCGACC
The DNA here is from genome assembly GCA_028293725.1 of Gammaproteobacteria bacterium. The sequence goes on from JAQGOE010000001.1 coordinate 14,068, forward strand.
GTGCTCGCGAACCGGCCGGCTGCGACCCAGGACGCCGCGAGTGTCGCTCGCCTGCGGCGCGCCGGCTTCGTGCTCATCGGCCGCACGAACATGAGCGAGTTCGCCTTCTCGGGCTTGGGCGTGAACCCCCACTACGGCACCCCACGCAATCCGTGGGAGCGCGCCGAGGGCCACATTCCCGGAGGCTCTTCCTCGGGAGCCGCGATCTCTGTAACTGACGGCATGGCCCACGGGGCCCTTGGAACGGACACGGGCGGGTCCTGCCGGATCCCGGCGGCGTTCACGGGCCTGGTCGGCTACAAGCCCACCGCGCGCCGCGTACCGCACGCCGGCGCCGTTCCCCTATCGACGAGCCTCGATTCCATAGGACCCATTGCGCGTTCGGTGGCGTGCTGCGCGACGCTGGACGCTGTATTGGCGAATGACACACCGCCTGACCTGAGCGAACGCTCGCTCGCGGGGATGCGCTTTGCTGTGCCCAAGACTTTCGTACTCGAAGACATGGATTCGGATGTCGCCGCGCACTTTGAACGCTCGCTGTCACGCCTTTCCACCGCGGGCGCGAGAATCGAGCGGATCGACGTCCCTGAGTTCGCGGAAATTCCTACGATCAATGCGAAAGGTGGCTTCTCCGCCGCCGAGAGCTACGCCTGGCACCGAGGTCTGATCGAGTCCAACGGTGCCGACTATGATCCGCGAGTGCTCACCCGGATCCGACGTGGCGCCACACAAAGCGCCGCGGATTACATCGAGTTGCTGGCCGCGCGGAGAGCTTTCATCACCGCAGTGGAAGCCCGTATCGCGCGATTCGATGCGTTGCTCTTCCCAACAACACCTGTCATCCCACCTCGGATCGCCGCGCTTCAGAGCGACGTTGAATTCTTCAGGGTGAATGGGCTGGTGCTGCGCAATCCGGCGGTCATCAACCTGCTCGACGGCTGCGCGATTTCCATCCCGAATCACGAGGAGGGCGAGCCTCCGACCGGCCTGATGTTGGCATGCACCGGGGGCCTCGACCAACAACTCTTTCGCTGCGCGGCCGCCGCCGAACACATCGTTCGCTCATGACAGCGCCGCTGGCTGGATTACGCGTACTCGAGCTCGCCCGCATTCTGGCGGGCCCCTGGATCGGACAAACCCTCGCCGACCTCGGCGCCGATGTTGTGAAAGTCGAAGCCCCCGAAGGCGACGACACGCGTCGCTGGGGACCGCCGTTCATCCGTCGTGGCGAGGATCTCGATGCAGCCTATTTTCATTGCTGCAACCGGGGAAAGCGCTCGGTCATCGCGAACTTACGCGATCCCGGGGGCCAGCAATTCGTGCGCGCGCTCGCGCGACGCTCGGATGTTCTCATCGAGAATTTCAAGGTCGGCGGCCTGGCGAAATACGGCCTCGACTACGAATCACTGCACGCCTTGAATCCACGCCTCGTCTATTGCTCCGTAACGGGCTTCGGACAGACAGGCCCTAAAGCCAGCCACGCCGGCTACGACCTCATGATCCAGGGCATGAGCGGCATCATGGACCTCACTGGCGATCCCGCCGGACCGCCGCAAAAGATGGGCGTTGCCTTTGCCGACATTTTCACTGGAACCTACGGCGTCATTGCCATCCAGGCCGCCCTCGCCCAACGCGAGCGCACCGGCCTCGGCCAACATATCGACATGGCATTGCTTGACACGATGGTCGCCGTTCTCGCCAACCAGGCCCTGAATTTCCTGGTGTCCGGCGCGGTGCCGCACCGGTTGGGCAATGCCCATCCCAACATCGTGCCCTACCAGGTATTCGAAGTGCGCGATGGCCACGTCATTGTCGCCGTCGGTAACGATCAGCAGTTCCGACAATTCTGCGCTGTGATCAAGCGGCCGGAGTTGGCTACCGACCCACGCTTCCTGACGAACGCCGACCGGGTCGGCAACCGTGAGCCCTTGATAGAGGCGATCAGTCTCGCCCTGCGTGACTTCACGCGCTCGGAGCTACTTCCCGCGCTGGAGGCCTGCGGCGTCCCTTGCGGACCGATCAATTCCGTCGCTGAAGCGTTCGCCGAACCGCAAGTCATCGCACGCGGCCTCCGCCTGGATCTGTCCGCCTCCGAAGTGCCCGGCGGCTTGATTCCGTCGGTGCGCACCCCGATCGTATTTTCCGACGCAGACCTCGCATTGCAGCGCCCCGCGCCGCGGCTGGGTGAGCACACTGCCGAAGTCATGCAAGAATTGGGAATCCCGTATCATCGCCGCCCACCATGAACTGGCTAACCTCACTTTTCATCGCAGCCGTCGCCGTCAGCACCGCGCTAGAGCTGTGGCTCTCGCAGCGACAGATCGTCGCCGTCACCGCCCACCGCGACCACGTTCCTGAACCCTTCGCGGCTAGCGTCACCGTCGTCGAGCACGCGAAAGCGGCCGATTACACGATCGCCAAAGCGCGCTTCGGACGTGTCGCGGAGATCATGAACGCCGTGATCACCCTCGCCCTGACCGTCGGCGGCGGCATCGCCGCCATCGATGCCCTTTGGCGCCACACCGGCTGGTCCCAGCCGTGGCTGGGCCTCGTCGTCATTGGCAGCGTGTTTCTCGTCACGGGCATCATCAACCTGCCGCTTTCCATCTGGAGCACCTTCAAGCTCGAAGCCCGCTTCGGCTTCAACCGCACGACTCCGGCACTGTTTGTCGCGGACCTGGCCAAGAGCCTCTTGCTTACAGTACTGCTCGGCGGCCCGATGCTCCTTGCGACTCTCGCGCTCATGGAACGTGCGGGACAGTTATGGTGGGTCTGGGCGTGGCTGCTCTGGCTGGCGGTGATGTTCATCATGACGTGGGCCTATCCCGCCTTCATCGCGCCCCTGTTCAACAAGTTCTCACCTCTGAAGGACGAGACCCTCAAGACCCGAATCGAGGACCTGCTGACCCGTTGCGGCTTCAAGTCACAGGGCGTCTTCGTAGTCGACAACTCGCGCCGCTCGTCCCACGGCAACGCCTACTTCACCGGCATCGGCACCAATAAGCGCATCGTCTTCTTCGACACCCTGCTGGAGCGCCTCGCGCACCCCGAGGTGGAAGCCGTCCTCGCCCACGAGCTCGGCCATTTCAGCCTGAAACACGTGCGCAAGCGTCTGCTGGTATCCATCGCGACATCTTTCATCGCCCTGGCCATCCTCGGCTGGCTAACCGGCCAACCGTCGTTCTACTCCGCGCTCGGTGTCCCGACACCCTCGACCCACACGGCGCTGCTGCTCTTCATCCTGGCAGCGCCCTTCTTCACCTTCTTCATCACCCCACTCAACTCCCTCTGGTCGCGCCGCCACGAGTTCGAAGCCGACAGCTTCGCAACCCACCACGCCAGCGCGAACGAGCTCGCCACCGCACTGGTGAAACTCTACCGAGACAACGCCAACACCCTGACACCCGACCCGGTGTACGTAGCCTTCCACTACTCGCATCCGCCTGCGCTGGAGCGAATCAGCAGATTGAAGGCCGCGGCTACGGCGTAAAGCACGCTCGTTTACAACATCTGGGCGAGAACCTCGTCCCAATCAATGATGACGTCGGGAACGGCGGCGAGCTGTGTTTGTCCTTTGAGCCTGAGAGTGGTCGGGTGTCCGTAAGATCCGGCTTGAAGCCGGTGGATAGTCACCGTGCGATCGATTGGATCGATGAACCAGACTTCCCTGACACCCGCGCGTTCATAAACGGGGAGTTTGACGATCTGGTCGTGGCGGCTAGTACTCGGTGAGAGGACCTCCACCAGCCAGTCGGGAGCACCGCGCACTCCGCGTGCGTCGACTTTCTGAAGGTCGCAAACAATGAAGATATCGGGTTGCACTACGGTGTCGACTTGATCGTCTGCTTCGGTCGACTTGGGCAGGCGGACGTCAAACGGCGCGACATATACGCGGCAGGGCTTACCTTTGAGCGCATTCGCCGCTTGGCGATTGAGTTCACCGACGATCTCCTGGTGAGCCCGTGTCGGGGACGGCGGTTCTCTGACATAGGCGGTCCCATCGACGAGTTCATCGCCGTAAGTACGAGACCATACGAGGTAGTCGGCGTAGGTGTGGTGCTGCGTGTCGCGCTTGAATACTGTCATGGTCGTGACTGCTGTGTTTGATCCGATTCACCATGGGAGCATTGTTAGTTTGCCACGAGCTGGCACGCTGGCGCAATGCTCCCAATCAATGCATACAGACCGCGTCGTGAACAAGTCCGACGTGTAAATCACCGCGCGCAATTCCCACGCGAATCCTACGTAGGGTTCACCACGCTGGAACGCGCGCTCTAAACACGTCCACTACGGCCGTACCGGCGGCACGTAGTACAGCTCGATCGTCTTCCCAACCAACTCCAACGGCTTGTACGCATCCAACCACGCATACCCCTTCGGGTCATGCACCACAGCCAACGCCGAGATCGCCACCCATCCCGTTACCGGCTTCCACGGCGGCATAATCACAAACGGCGGCAGCGACTCGCGCGCGAGGTTAGCCGTCCCGCGATAAGCCAGATTCAACTTAGGGATCTTGATCTCAGCGGCGCGCTGCTCCAGCCGTCGCAAATCCTGCCCCCAATCGAGGTCCGAATCGACCAACACCCGCTCCGGATGCGCCACCGCTTCATTGAAATACGGCAGATAGTCCGGATTCGCCGTCCACAACGTGAGCACCTGCCAGCCTACCAACACCACCAGTACTCCCTGCCCAACGACAGCCAGCGGACCCAGGGTCGCCTTGCGCAAAGCGCCCCACGCCAGCACCAGCAAATGCGCGCCGCCGAGCGCCATGAACGGGTACAGCACCAGGACGTGCCGGATCCCGATGTTGATGTGACTGAAGGCACTCGCAAAAGCCAGCAGGATCAGAAACAACACCAGCGGCGCCAGCCGCCACGCGTCCCTCGCCTGCCATCCCTCACGAGCCAGTACCACCATTCCGATCGGCCCGCAGACCAGGAGCGGTATGGGCGTCTTCGTCGCAAGCGCCACCAAGTAGAAATACCACCATCCCGTCGAGCGCTGCTGTCCCAACAGAAACGACAGGTGTCCCGAGTCGTTATGCGCCTTGAGCGCAATAATGCCCTCGAAAAAGCCTTTCACCCAGGTCGGTAACCACAGGTGTTCCAGCAAGACCCCGGCGTCATGGGAGATCCCACGCTCATGCTGCAGAAACACAATCGCCCAATCAAACTTGTGCGCAACTACGTTCGCCCCCGGCGAGCGTATCCCGTACGCAATCGCCAGCGGCACCATGGCCATCACGACAACGAGCGCCAACCCGATGAGCCTCGTGCGTGCCACCGATACATCGACCCGCCCCGCCTCGACGGCCGCGAACGCCGGCCCGCCACGCTCCGCCGCAGCGACGCGCCCCGCGCCCGCGCCACCCTGCACGACGGCCCCACACTCCGCCGCACCAACGCGCTCCGCTGCCGCAATGCGCCCCGCACCCGCGCCACCATGCCCGATGGCCCCTTGCTCCACCACGCCCCCGCGCTGCGCCGCCTCAACGCCGCGCCCCACAGCACCACGCTCCCCGGCGCCCCCGGCCACCCGCCGCCGCACCACCCATAGCGCCCCCGCCAGCACAACGAAGCCCAACCCCAAAAACGGTATCGCCGAAAACTTAGCCCCAACAGCCACCCCCGCGGTGACCCCAAAAAACACGGCATCGCGCCACCGCGCACTATCAAGCCAACACTGCATCGCATAAAGCGCCAGCAACACCGTCCCTGCCGCCGCCACATCGAGCGTGGCCAACGCCGCATGCCCCAAAACAGGCGGCACCGACGCCAACAGCAGCACTGCCAGTAAAGCCTCTCCCTCGGAGCGTGTCAGCCGCCGCGCCCACAGCCACGTGGAGAACAACAACATCACCAGAAACGGCAACGTCCCCAGGCGCGCCAGCATCAAATAAAGGTCGTAATGCCCGCCCGTGTAAAGAATATCGACTCCTTCCTGCACCCCATCCGGCGGCGGCGTGCCGAACGACCGGGCCCCGGCGAGATACGGCCCCAGCGCCATGAGCGCGCGCGCGATCGGCGGATGCTCGGTGTCGTATTCGTAACGTCCCTTGTCGAGCAGCTCGATGCCGGCGGCAAGGTGCTCTGGCTCATCCCACGTGTTTGAATAGATGCGCCACGTGCTCGCCGCGAGCAGACACGCGGCAAGAATGAGCAAGGCCAACGCAACACGGGTAGCCGGCGCCGCCACCGGCGTCGCGGATTCGGTCGAAGTCGTCGTCATACGGGAAGGAAGCGCTTGACCTTCAGGTCCTCGAGGGCAATCAGCCCGGCTCCGGCCGCACCAGCCGCGGCCTGGTCAGCAATGCCGGGCGGCGGCGGCGAACCTGGCGCGAACTCGGACTCGCAGTGCTCGTGGCATCGAACACCTGCCGTGCCGCGTGGATCGAGGTACCGTTTGCCCGGACCCACTCGGCGACGGCAACCAATGGAACACGCAGAGACCGACCTAACTTCGTCAGCTCATAGTCCACGCGCGGCGGAACGGTCGGGTGAACCGTACGCGTGACCAAGCCATCACGCTCGAGGCTACGCAGAGTCAGCGTCAACATGCGCTGCGAGATGCCATGAATCGCCCGGCGAATTTCGTTGAACCGCACCGGGCCACGCCCCTCGCACAGCAGCTCCACTACCAACACGGTCCACTTGTCCCCGATGCGGGCCAGCGTCTCGCTGACCATGGTGCACTCAACCACGGGCTCGAACCGCTCGGCCTCTTCAAGCCGCTCACCTTCCTCGAGACCCTGCGCCTCGATGCGGCCTCCCGCCCCGACCCGCGCTCCCGATTCGACGCGACCCTCCACCTCGACGTGCCCTCCCGCTTCGACGTGGCCTCCCACCTCGAAACGGCCCTCCGCCTCCACAGGCTCATCAATGTCACTGGGTTTCAAATAAGTGCCTTCTTGCGGGTTCTCCCGATAGTCACCATTCTAGCGCTAGTCACAAAGCGTAACCAAGCCACATAAGGGAACCACATGAGCAAAGTCCTTTTAGTAACCTCGAGCCCCCGGGGCGAAGCCTCGCACTCCACCCGCATCGCTCGAACCCTGGCCGACCAGCTCACCTCCGGCGACCGGCAATCAACGGTAGTCGTGCGCGACCTCTTCCGGGAGCCTCTACCCCATATCGGCGAGGACTTCGTCGCTGTCTTGGGCACACCCCCGGAGAAGCGCACCCCCGCCCAAAGCGCCGCCGCCGCGCTCTCGGATGAGCTGATCGCGGAATTATTCGCCGCCGACGTCATTGTGATCGCCTCGGCGATGATCAATTTCGGCGTGTCCTCGACCCTGAAAACCTACATCGACTACATCCTGCGAGCAGGCTCCACCTTCAGCTACAGCGCGAATGGCCCCGAGGGCCTGGTGAAGGGCAAGAAGGCCTACATCGTGCAGGCCTCGGGCGGTGTCTACTCGGAAGGAGCGCATAAGCCCTTCAACTTCCAGGTCCCCTACCTCAAGCATGTGCTCGGCTTCATAGGCGTCACGGACGTCGAAGTCATCCACATTGAAGGCATAGCGTTCGGCCCGGAAGCCGCAGAGAAGGCCCTTGCAGCTGCAGCCGGCCACGTAGCCACCGTACGCCCCCACGTCCGCGCGGCCTAAACCGGCCCCGCTGGCTTAGGTTTCGAACGGATGCCGGAGCGTGATCGTCTGGTCACGATCCGGCCCGGTCGAAATCATGTCGATGGGCACGTCCACGAGCGACTGCAGGCGCTCGAGGTACCTGCGAGCGTTAACTGGCAGTGCGTCGTAATCGGTAACGCCCACGGTCGATTCCTTCCAACCCGGCAACTCCTCGTAAACCGGCTGGATGTCGTCATAGCCCTCGAGACTCAGTGGCGGCTCCGGAGTGACCTCGCCATTGATCTTGTAGCCCGTGGCGATGCGGATGACATCGAGGCCATCCAGTACATCCAACTTCGTAATGCACAGCCCCGACACGCTCGAGTGAACGATCGCACGGCGCAGGGCCACGGAATCGAACCACCCGCAGCGGCGGCGGCGCCCCGTCACCGACCCGAACTCATGACCCACACGAGAGAGATGCTCGCCGTTCTCATCGAAGAGCTCGGTCGGGAACGGACCTGCTCCAACACGCGTCGTGTAGGCTTTTACGATGCCGATGACGTAATCAAACGCCCGGGGCCCGAGCCCCGTACCGGTGCCCGCAAAACTCGCCGTCGTGTTTGATGAGGTCACAAAGGGATACGTGCCGAGGTCGACGTCGAGCATTGCGCCCTGCGCCCCTTCGAACAACACGTTGGCACCCGACCGGCGCAGCGTACTCAACGCGAGAGTAACGTCCGTCACCAGCGGCTTGATCTTCTCGCTCAACGCCAGTTGCGTGTCGAGCGTCTTCTGGAAATCGACCGCGGGCTGGCGGAAATAGTGTTGCAGCACGAAGTTATGGAAGTCGAGCACTTCGCCCAACTTGGCGGCGAAGCGATCGCGCTGGAACAGATCGGCGACCCGTACCGCGCGCCGCGCCACCTTGTCCTCGTACGCCGGACCGATACCTCGACCGGTCGTCCCGATGGCATTCGAGCCGCGCGCCCGCTCGCGCGCCTGGTCGAGAACGACATGCGACGGCAGAATCAACGGACAGTTGGGCGAGAGGCGCAGCCGATCGAACACCGGCACGCCCTTGCCGATGAGCGTCTGGCTCTCCGCCAGCAGCGCCTCGAGAGACAGCACGACGCCATTGCCGATAAAGCAACGGACTTGCTCACGCAAGATGCCGGACGGGAGCAGGGAAAGGATCGTCTTCTGACCGCCGATCACCAGCGTGTGCCCGGCGTTATGGCCACCCTGGAAACGCGCAACCGCGGACGCACGCTCCGTCAGGAGATCGACGACTTTACCCTTGCCCTCATCGCCCCACTGGGTGCCAATGACGACGACGAATTTACCCACGTGAGTGAGGCTCCTATCGGACCAGGAAGAGAATCACGACCCCGACGAGCATGCTGCCCAGGCCGGCGATGCGCAACTCGCGATCGCCGATCTCCAGAAGCTTCGAGAATGCCCGCTTCACACCGCGCGGATTCAGAAACGGCGCGATGCCCTCGAACACAAAGAACAATCCCAGTGCCGCCAGCAGGTCCGTCAGATTCAAAGACACGGGAGCGACTCCCGACCTGCGCGCACCGCAGGCACCATTATTTACTGACCGACGGGGAGGCGCCCGGACGCGGCTTGTCGGAATCCTTCAGATACTTGAAGAACTCCCCGTCCGGCGTCACCACCAGCAGATCGCCATCCTTGCCGAGCGAGTGGTCATACGCCTGCAAGCTGCGGTAGAAGCTGTAGAACTCGGGATTCTTTGAATAGGCGCGCGCATAGATGCCCGTTGCTTCGGCGTCGCCCTCGCCGTGGACACGCAGGGCCTCGCGCTCCGCGTCCGCGAGGATCTCGGTGCGCTGACGCTCGGCGGAAGCACGAATACGCACACTCTGACTCTGACCTTCGGCCCGCAGCCCGCTCGCGATCTTCGCGAAGTTCTGCTTCATGCTCTCGTAAACGCGCGAGCTCACCTCGTCGGGCAGATTGATCGCCTGCACGCGCACGTCGATGAGCTCGGCCCCGAGGCCGGCGACATTCTTACTCGCCTGACCAAACATCTCACCCGTCACCGCCGCGCGCTCGGATGACACGATCTGCTCGAGAGTGCGTTCGGCGACGACGCTCTTGATGCCGTCTTTGACGATTTCCGCCAACCGCCGGCTCGCGATGTCCTCGCTACCCCCGGTCGCCTGGAAGTAGTAGCTAGCGTCCTTGACGCGCCACTTGATGTAGAAATCGACGACCAGGCCGCGGTTGTCGTTGGTGAGGAAAGTCTCGCCGTTGTAGGTCTGAGAAAGGATGCGCCGATCGAAGGTCACAACCTGGTCCCACGGCCATTTCGCGTGCAGACCGGGCGCATAGTGGGTACCTATGATCGCGCCGAATTCGGTGCGGATGGCGAGTTGCGCCTCATTGACAGTGAACAATGAAGTGGCGGCGGCCAGCAGTAACAAGCCGACGGCGATCATGATCGGGAAAGCGCGTGTGGGCATCAGCGCTCTCCCCGGCCGCGAGCTTCGATGGTCACGGAGTCCTGCTCCTTCGGCACACCGGACGAGGATTCCGTCGGCTGCTCGACATCGCGAGCCGCTGCCTTGTCGAGCAGCTTGTCGAGTGGCAGATAGAACATGTTGCCGCCGCCCGCGCCACCACCGGCTTTCTGATCGATCACGACCTTGTGAGCCCGGGCGAGCAGGCTCTCGATGGAGTCCATGTAGAGCCGCTTGCGGGTGATTTCCGGCGCCTGCTCATAGGCCGCCAGGAGCTCCGTGAAGCGCTCGGCCTGACCCTGGGCGATCGCGGTGACCTGTGCCTTGTAGGCTTGCGCGTCCTGCTGCATACGTACGGCCGCACCCTGCGCGACCGGAATGATGCTGTTGGCGTAAGCCTCCGACTCCTTGGTGAAGCGCTCCTGGTCGGCGAGCGCCTTGTTGGCGTCCCGCTGCGACGGAATCACGGGCTCCGGCACCTGCACGTCGATGAGGTTGACGGTGGTCACCGTGATACCGGTGTTGTAGTACTCGAGCGTCTGTTGGATGAGCGTCTTGGTGCGCTTCGTGATCTGCGGGCGCGTGCCGCCCACCAGCACCTCTTCGAGCTTGCTGCGGCCGACGACTTCGCGAATGGCGGCCTCGCTCACCTCGTTCAGGGTGGCGTCCGGGTCAAACACCTGGAAGAGATATTTCTTGGGATCGGTGTACTGGTACTGCACCGAGAAGTGCAGATCCACGAGATTCACATCGGAGGTGAGTACCCGCTGCTTGAAGTCCGTGGAATTCACGTTCGCGACGTTGACCTTGCTGACCGTCTCGATCGGCCACGGCCACCGCCAGCCCCAGCCTTCATTTCTGACGTCGATCAGCTTACCGAAGCGCAGGACGACGCCGCGCTCGGCCGATTTGATCTGGAAGAAGCCGCTCGCCAGCCACAAGGCGACCACGACGAGGCCGATCAGCAGCAGGAGCGAGCCACCCTCACCGCCTTTGCCGCCCGGCCGCAGCAGCGACTCGAGCTTGCGCTGCCAGTTTTTTACGCGTTCGTCGAGGTCGGGACCGCCCTGTCCAGGCCGTCGGCCCCAGGGATTGTTCTGACCGCCGCCAGGTTGATTCCACGCCATATAAGAAAAAAGTAAAGCCTAGCGCGGGGCCCGGGTGGTCGCGCTCGAAACGGCCGTCGATTGTAGGTAGGCATCCCCGGGCGCACAAGGCATATCGGGGCCCTGCACCTCTAGAATCTGCACGCCGGGCGTGCGCGCGAGCACCAGCAGTTCCACGTCCGGGAGCTCCACCAGGAGCTCGATCGAGCCGTCGTCGGCGCTCCGCTCCTCGCGGACGGCTTTTGCTGCATAAAGGCGCGAGCGTAGCGCCCCGGCGGCGGCAGGGACGTGCACCCGTGCGAGACGGGCGAATCGGGCAATGCGTTCGGCAATCGCGCCGGTCAGCAGATCCAGCCCCAGGCGCCGCTCGGCGGAAATCCACACCGCAGTCGCCCGCCCCTCGGCGTCGCGGTCGACACGCGGCTCGAATCCCAACCGGTCGATCTTGTTATAGACAATAACCTGCGGAATCTCGGCGGCGCCGATCTCCGTCAGCACGGAGTCGACTTGCGCGATGTGGTCGTCCCGACGCGGATCGCTCGCATCCACGACATGCAACAGCAAGGTCGCCTCGCGGGCCTCCGTCAGTGTCGACTGGAACGCGGCCACCAACTCGTGGGGTAACTCGCGGATGAAGCCAACCGTGTCGGCGGCGACCACGGGCGTCCCACCGGGCAACGTGATGCGGCGCACTGTTGGATCGAGTGTTGCAAACAACTGGTCGGCGATGTAAGCGTCCGCTCCCGTGAGCGAACGAAACAACGTCGACTTCCCGGCGTTGGTGTAGCCCACGAGCGCGAGCGACGGGACGGGAATCTCGGCACGCTGCTGCCGCCCGGTCTCGCGCTGTTGTTGGATTTTTTCCAACCGCCGTGTGAGCACCTTGACGCGCTGGCCGAGCAGGCGCCGGTCGGTCTCGAGCTGCGTCTCGCCGGGACCGCGCATGCCGATACCGCCCTTCTGACGCTCGAGGTGGGTCCAACCGCGCACCAACCGGCTGGCGATGTGTTTCAACTGCGCGAGCTCGACTTCGAGCTTGCCCTCGAAGCTGCGGGCGCGCTGCGCGAAAATATCGAGAATGAGGCCGTTACGGTCGAGTACCCGCCGGCCGGTCAGCTTTTCGAGATTGCGCTCCTGGCTGGGCGATAGCGCGTGGTCGACTAGAATGACGTCCGCGGCGTTGTCTTCGGCAACAGTTCGAACTTCGTCAGCCTTGCCGCTGCCCATGAAGAAGCGCGGGTCGGGACTATCACGGCGACCGGTTACGGTCGCTACAGGCTGCGCCCCGGCTGAGAGCGCAAGCTGCTTGAACTCCTGCAGATCCTCGGGATCGACCTGTGCGCCTAATCCTAAGCGCACAAGGACCGCGCGCTCACCGCTCCGTGGGCGCTCGAACACTCAAGCTATCCATGAAGCAGAGGTCACTCGGTCGGGGTCTCCGTGGTGGCAACAGCGCCTTCCTCCGTCAGCCGCACATTGCGCGCCGGCACGACAGTGGAGATAGCGTGCTTGTACACCATCTGGCTCACGCTGTTCTTCAACAGAACGACGAACTGGTCGAACGAGTCAATCTGACCCTGCAACTTGATCCCGTTGACGAGGTAGATTGAAACGGGTACCCGTTCCTTGCGGAGCGCATTCAAAAAGGGATCTTGCAGCGACTGGCCTTTGGCCATCGGGTTCTCCTTGTTCTCACAGCTTCTAGTTTTTCGGTAACGGACCGCAAGCGAACTTCCCTGTACCGCGATCCAGCAAGCAACGTGCCTCGGCGGCAACGATCGGCGACAACGGGGATCTTAACATGCAGTCCCAATCAAAGACCAAGCTCTCTCAACTCGTGACGTACGTCGCGATTCCACGACGTTTCGCCGCCTTCCGGATCCAGCCAGTTAGGCCCCTTTTCGGCGCGCAACCACGTCAACTGCCGCTTCGCCAGCTGGCGCGTTGCGAAAATGCCGCGTCGTTCGGCCTCCTCCAGACCGTACTCTCCGTCCAGGTGACCCCAGAGCTGCCGGTAACCTACCGACCGCATGGACGGATGTCGGCTGGTCAGATCACCGCGTTGGCGCAGGGCCTTCACCTCGTCCAGAAACCCGGCGGCCATCATCGCCCGAAAGCGTCCGGAAAGGCGCTCGTGCAACATGTTTCGGTCTGTGGGGGCCAGCACCCAGTATTTCAACCGTAATCCCGCGAGCGGACTCACGGTAGCTCGCTGCAGCTCGGAAATCGGGCGCCCCGTCGTGTAGTAAACCTCCAGAGCGCGTTGAATTCTTTGACTGTCGTTCGGGTCGATTCGTGCCGCCGCCTGCGGATCGACTCGTAACAATTCTGTATGCAATGCCGGCCAACCCTCGCGCGCGGCACGCTCGTCGAGCTGCGCGCGCAGCTCGGGAGATGCCTGCGGAAGTGGTGCCAAACCGCGCACAAGTGCCCGTAAATAGAGCATTGTTCCACCGACGAGCAGTGGCACACGCCGGCGTGCGTGTATCTGCGCAATGCAGGTGATGGCATCCGTCACAAACTGCCCTGCGGAATAGCTCGCGGCGGGTTCGCAGATGTCGATGAGATGATGGGGAATGCGCTCGCGCAACGCTCGCGGCGGCTTTGCGGAGCCTATATCCAGGCCTCGGTAAACGAGAGCCGAGTCCACGCTGACGATCTCGACCGCGGCTTCGTCAGCAAGACGAATGGCCCAATCACTCTTGCCCACCCCTGTCGGCCCTGTCAAAACAAAAACCGGCAACTCGCTCCGCAGCGGCGCAGTTGCCTGGGCAATAACGCCCATCAACGCCCTCTGAGGAAGAGCTGATCCAGCTCGGGCATCGACAGACGCGTCCATGTGGGACGGCCGTGATTGCATTGGTTGGCGCGTTCGGTCACTTCCATCTGGCGCAACAGGGCATTCATCTCGGGAACGCTCAGGCGCCGATGCGCGTGAATCGCCGTACGACAGGCCAAAGTGCCCAGAAACTTGTCAGCGGCGCCGTCGAGATGATGAGCGTCGGCATCGAGATCAAGGTCTCTGACCACCGCTCTGACGATCTCGGTTACGTTCTCGCCGGCGAGCAACGCCGGTATGCGACGAAGGGCGAGCCGTGTTGGTCCGAGCGAGTCCACGTCGAAGCCCGCCCGCTCCCATTCGGCGCGATTCTCGAGGACGGCGTCAACCTCGTGCTCCTTGAACTCCACCACAATGGGCTCGAGGAGATGCTGCGACGCCGGATCGGCGCCACCCTGCTGTATTTTCAGCCTTTCGTACAAGACACGCTCATGCGCGGCGTGCATATCCACCAGGATCAGGCCCTCGCGGTTCTGGGCGAGAATGTAGATTCCGTGCAGTTGCGCCAGGGCCGTCCCGAGAGGCTGGTCGGACCCCGACTCCAGCGGCGCCGCTATGCTCGGATAGTGCTCCGCCGGCTCGCGCACACTGTCAACAATCCCCCAAGGGCTGCGTGTCGGCTCATAAAGGGGCAGTGTTCCGGAGCGGCCTATGTGCGCACCCGCCGACGAGTGCCGGCCATTGCCGCCATAACCTGTACTACTAATGTAACTATTGCCGCCGACATCCGTCCGCGCCGGCCCCAGCATGCTGGCTGAGTCCGCCGCCGGGGCAGCCGTGAGGTTGGGTTTTGTGTCCGCCAACGCGCGCTCCAGGGCGCGAAACACGAAGTCGTGAATCTGACGACTGTCACGGAAACGGACTTCCAGCTTCGCGGGATGCGCGTTGACGTCGACGAGCTTGGGATCGAGGGTGAGATAAAGAACGTAGGCCGCGTGACGGCCCCCGTAGAGAACATCGCGATAAGCGAGACGAACTGCGTTCATCAGCAGCCGATCCCGCACGTTGCGCTCGTTCACGAACCAGAACTGCTGGTCAGGTTGCCCGCGCGCCGCGGTGGGCAAACCGATCCAACCTGAAAGCTGCACGGGCCCGGCCGAATGATCCACCGGCACGGCGCCTGTCGTGAACTCCTTGCCGAGCAATTCAGACAGACGCGCGGGCTCGGTGCCTTCTCCCGTAGTCGCTGGAGTGTCGAGCAACACACGCGCACCATTGCGGAGCCGGAAAGTCACATCGAATCGCGATAGCGCGAGCCTTTCGACCAACCTGACGATATGGCCCAACTCGGTCGAGTCACTGCGCACGAACTTGCGCCGCGCGGGCACGTTGAAAAACAACTCGCGTACTTCGATGGTAGTGCCCGGCGGATGGGCGGCGGGGCGGACCGGCGTAACCGCTCCTCCGTCGACGCCGATCTCAGCGCCGTGCTCGACATCGGCCGGGTGCGAGGCAATGCGGAGGCGGGACACGGAACCGATGGACGGGAGCGCCTCCCCACGAAATCCGAGCGTGGCGACGGATTCGAGGTCATCGAGCGAGGCGATCTTGCTCGTGGCATGCCGGGACACCGCGACCGGAAGCTCATCAGCATCAATTCCGCAGCCATCGTCCCGCACGCGAATGAGGCCGATCCCGCCGCGTTCCACGTCGATCTCGATCCGGCGGGCCCCTGAATCGAGGCTGTTCTCGACGAGCTCTTTGACGACCGAGGCCGGTCGCTCGATCACTTCGCCTGCGGCGATCTGGTCGACGAGCTCGCTGGGAAGCACACGGATGGGCATGAAGGGAAGGCTCCGGCAAACTGCGAACGCGCAGTGTACCGGCTTAGGGGGCTGGTGCGGCCAGCACGCTTGCCACGGTCGCCCGATGCGCCTGGGCATACCGCGTCCCAACCGGCGGATTCGCCTGGAAATACCGCCGCAGCCCGGCAAAAACCGCGTCCGCCAGCGCCGCCTGGTGCCGCGTGTTACGCAGGCTGACCTCTTCCTCGGGGTTCGAGATGTACGCGGTCTCGACCAGCATCGAGGGAATATCGGGCGACTTCAACACGACAAAACCCGCCTGCTGCACCTGTGCCTTGCGCACCTGCCCCACGGCGTCGAGTGAGCCGATCACGCGCTGGGCGGCGGTCATGCTGGCACTGATGTTCGCTGTTTGAGACAAGTCGAGCAGCACCGAGGCGAGCTGTTTGTCCTTGTCATCGAGCTTCACGCCACCCATCAGGTCGGCGGCGTTCTCGCGATCGGCCAACCAACGGGCGGCTTCGTTGGACGCCCCGTGTTCCGACAGCACGTACACCGAAGAACCGGACACATCCCGATTCGCAATCGAATCGGCATGAATCGACACGAACATGTCCGCTTTCGCCAGACGTGCGCGGCCGATACGGTCACGCAAAACGAGGAATTCATCGCGATCACGTGTTAGGACCGCACGCATTCCCGGCTCGCCATTGATGCGCTCCGCGAGGGCTCGCGCAATGGCCAGCACTACGTCTTTTTCCCGCGTGCCGCCGTGGCCAATCGCGCCGGGATCCTGGCCTCCGTGGCCGGCATCGACAGCCACCACCACATCGCGGCCGCTGTCGACCGGAGCGTGGGCAGCACGAATGATTTTAGGAGTCGTGTCGATTTCCACCGGCACTGACGCCGCCGCCGACAGCGCGGCCGATGCATCACCGAGGGTAACAACCAGTTGCCGCCCGCCCACGCCCGGTGTCTGCAACCAAACACTGCGTGTTGGAGCAAGTGACCTGAGTTGCATGACGACGCGCAATGTCCCGCCCGGCTGTGTCCCGATCCGGAACCCGGACACAACTCCCGTCCCGAGAGGCAGGCGCACGTTGCCGCCCAACCGGGTGTTTCCGAGATCGACGACGGCCCGCCGCGGATGATCGAGAGTAAAGAGCTTCTCACTCGTGGCCGAGGTGAGATCGAGCGTCACCTGGGTGCCGCCGGGAGTCGCGGACACGCGGACGCCGCGGAGCTCAGTACCCGCGGCCCAAGCCAGATTCACCGCAGCCATCAGGGCAGCGACGACTCCAATCTGAAACGCCTTCTTAATCATGGAGTTCGCAATGTAACTTATCGCGTAATCTACGACTCGGGCGAGTGCTTTTCAACTGTTCGGCGACACCTTACCGCGGCGCCGCTTCTTTGAGCGGTGCCACCGCGCCGGCGGCGGTGGCCGCCAGCCTCCCGAGCCATTCCGCGCCGAGAGCACTCGCCGCAGCAACTTCAATGTCATGTCCGCTGTCTCCGGCAACGAGCTTGATGACGAGATCGGCACCGGGCAGCCGGTCCGCGCCTCGTTCGGGCCACTCGACGAGCCAGAGATGCCCGCCCGTCGCCCACTCCCGTAATCCCAGGTTATCGAGCTCAGCCGCATCATTCAGCCGATAGAGATCCAGATGCAGCGCCGTCAACGCACCGATTTCGTAGATCTCAACCAGCGTATAGGTCGGGCTGCGTACGGCACCCGTAACGCCCAGCGAGCGCAGCAGTCCCCGTGTGAGGGTGGTCTTCCCCGCGCCGAGATCGCCCGTTAGATAGACCACACATAATGTGTCGTCCCCGGCCGGTCTCGCACTGGCGAGCCGCGCTCCGAAGCCCTCCGTTTCCTCTGCTGTCGTTGTGTGAACGACCATGAGGATCAGAGGTTGACGCAGTTATGGAGCTCCCGCGCGATGTCGCTCGCTATCAGGCCGCGCTCCCCCGTACGCGCCGCGGCGTCACCCGCCATGGCGTGGACCAGCACTCCGACGCGCGCGGCCAGCCAGGTATCACGGCACTGAGCCAGAATTCCGGCCACTGCCCCGGTCAGCACGTCTCCGGTCCCGGCGCTCGCCATACCCGGGTTGCCTCTCTCGCAGAGCGCCGATATGCGGCCCTTGGTGCCTACGAGCGTTCCCGCGCCCTTCAGCACCACGGTACCGCCGTATCGTGTGACCAGCCGATCGAGCGCGGACAGCCGGTCCGCTTGTATCTCTTCCGTGCTGATGTCGAGAAGACGGCCCGCCTCACCGGGATGAGGAGTCAGGATCCAGTTGTCTCGCGGTGACACGCCCGCCTCGGCGATGAGATTCAAAGCATCAGCATCGATGACGAGCGGTTTATTGGTGGCCAGAACGGCCTGCAGTGCCTCGCTGGCCCACGGCGTACGGCCCAAACCGGGACCGATCGCAATGATTTCCGCGCGCTCGATCGCCTCGTCCAGCACGCTCACGTGGGTGAGCGCCAGGCAGATCAGCTCCGGCCGCCCCGACGAAATCGCCGCTACGTTCTCGGGGGCAACCGCAACCGTGACCAACCCTGCGCCAACCCTCAGGCAGGCTTCACCCGAAAGTCGCGTCGCGCCCGGCATTCCGATGCCGCTACCGATGATGAGAACACGACCGAAGTTACCCTTGTGAGCCGCCCGCGGACGCCTGGGCAGGGCGCGTTGGATCTCGGAGTCGACAATGCGCTCCAGCCCGGGTTTGAAATCCGTCGACGACGGCGCGGCAATCTCCAGGTCGTCGAAGTAGACCGTGCCCGTGTACTCGGGGCCATCACCAATGAAAAGGCCGGTCTTGAGGCCGACGAACGTGATCGTACAATCCGCCCGCACCGTGTGACCGAGCGGAATCCCTGTATCACTATCCAGACCTGAGGGCACATCCAGTGCGAATACAGGCCGCCCCGCGGAGTTGATTTGCTCGATCACTCGACCGAGATCCTCATGCACGCCACCCCGCAGTCCGGTGCCGAGCAGTGCATCGACAATGACGTCCCCGCCCTGTAGCAGTTCCGCTGAAAATGGGTGGATCTGCCCACCGCTGCTCTTGAAATCCTCGCAGGCCTGGCGCGCGTCGCCGCCAAGCTGCTCCGGCGGCACGGCCGTCAGCAGGGTGACCGTGAGCCCGGCGGCTTGTGCGAAGCGAGCGAGCACATAACCGTCACCGGCGTTGTTGCCCTTCCCACACACGATCACGATGCGATGCGCCATGGGCCAACGTGTTCGCAGGTAGCGCAAGGCCGCCTCCCCGGCACGCTTCATCAAGACATAGCCGGGAATTCCCAGCACCTTGATGGCGTGGGCGTCGAGCGCGCGGACCTGGGCGGTGGAGTACAAGGCTATTGGCAATGCCATGCGGCATTATACTGACAGCGGTGAAGACGTTATGACTGATCCGCAACCGAAGCGCAGCAGAGGGAATCCCGAGAAGCGCCAGGGGCGCGACGCGGGACTATCGATTGACCTACACGCGGCCAGACTCGAGCTGGCGACGCGGGCCCGTGCCCTCGGTTTCGGTGAGCTTGGCGTGGCGAGCGTCGCGATCCCCGAAGACGAACAACACCTCTTGCGCTGGCTCGAAGCCGGCTTCCACGGCGAAATGAGCTACATGCAGCGCCATGGAGTGATGCGCAGCCGCCCGGACGAGCTCGTCCCCGGCACCGTTCGGGTCATCAGCGTTCGCATGGACTACTGGCCGCAAGACTCGCAGGACGCCGTTGAGGTGCTTGGGCGTGGAGCGCTCGCCTATGTCTCGCGCTACGCGCTAGGGCGCGACTATCACAAGATCATGCGACGGGCACTCGCGACCCTCGCCGAAGGTCTTGCTGAAAGTATCGGGCCCTTCGGCTTTCGCGTCTGTGTCGACAGCGCGCCGGTGCTCGAAAAAGCGCTCGCGCGCAATGCGGGCCTGGGGTGGATCGGCAAACATACCAACCTCATCGCCCGCGACGCCGGGTCCTTTTTCTTTCTGGGCGAGATTCTGACGGACCTGCCGCTGCCGCTCGATGCGCCGGCCAGCGCGCACTGCGGCACCTGCCAGGCGTGCATACCCGCGTGCCCGACCGCGGCCATCGTTGCGCCCTACCGGCTGGATGCGAGGCGCTGCATCTCCTATCTCACCATCGAGCATCAAAGCTCGATTCCCGTCGAATTGCGCCCGGCGCTCGGAAATCGCATCTACGGCTGCGACGACTGTCAGATCGTCTGCCCCTGGAACAAGTTCGCCCGTGAGGCCGCCCATCCTGACTTCAAGGTGCGGCACGGGCTCGACGCGCCCCGCCTC
The DNA here is from genome assembly GCA_028293725.1 of Gammaproteobacteria bacterium. The sequence goes on from JAQGOE010000001.1 coordinate 34,136, forward strand.
GCCGCGCTCTTCGCCTGGACCGCCGCGGAGTTCGATACACGGATGCGGGGCTCGGCGATCTATCGCATCGGCTTCGAGCGCTGGTCACGCAATATCGCGGTAGCGTTGGGGAATGCGCCGACGTCTGAGGAGGTTGTCCGTGCGCTCGAGGCCCGGCGAGCGGATGCATCCGCGCTAGTGCGCGAGCATGTTGAGTGGGCGTTAGATCGGCACCGCGTCGGGGGCGCCGACGGCGTCACCCCTGCGAGCGCCGACGCCGCAGCGGTTACTTCCTGACCTGGATGTTGTCAATCAGCCGTGCCTTGCCCAGGCGCGCCGCCGTGAGCACGACCAGGTGCTTGGTGTCAGGAGTTGGCGCGCCGAGATCCTGTGCTCTGCGAACCGCAAAGTAATCAGGCTTCATACCGAGCTTTTCCAGCGCCTCGACCCCGAACCGCTCGATGCTCGTGAAGTCCGAGTCGCCGCCACTCAAGCGCTTCGCAGCCGCCTGCAGCGTCTCATAGATGCGGGGCGCGACCGGTCGTTCCGTGCTCGTCAGATATTGATTCCGCGAACTCATCGCCAGCCCATCCGCGTCGCGCACCGTCGGTGCGCCAACGATCTCAACAGGCATACATAAATCCGCGACCATCCGCCGGATGACCGTGAGCTGTTGGAAGTCCTTCTCTCCGAAGACCGCCACATCCGGCTCGACGATATGAAACAACGTCGCCACGATCGTGCTCACACCCTCGAAATGCCCGGGGCGGAACTCGCCGTCCAGAATACGCGACAGCCCCGGAACATCGACCCGAGTCGCGCGCTCCGAGCCATTCGGATAAATTTCCCCCACGTCAGGCATGAACATGAGATTGCATCCTGCCTCGGCCAGCATGCGCTCGTCCTGCGTGGGCGTGCGTGGATAGTGAGCAAAATCCTCGTTCGGCCCGAACTGCATCGGGTTCACGAAAATACTGGCTACGAAACGATCGCCGTGACGTCGGGCCGCCTCGATGAGGCTGACGTGACCGGGGTGGAGGTTACCCATGGTGGGAACGAAGGCGACGCGCCGCCCCTCACTGCGCCAACGGCGCACGTGCTCGCGGACCGCAGCAATCTTCGTAACGATATCCATCGGCGCAGTCTACTAAATCCCGCGGCTCCGCAGTGGGTTGTAGTAGAGGCGGCCGCGCTTCATACGCTGGATCGCGGCGAGCAACTCGTCGTAGTCTGCCTGGTTGTTGATGGGATCGATCGAGGCGGCGTTGACAATGAGCAGCGGCGCGGCCTCGTACTCGTGAAAGAACCTTGCGTAGGCCTCATTGAGCCGCTCGAGATAGGCTCGCTCGATCTGCTGCTCGTAGCGGATGCCACGCTTCGCGATGCGCTCCACGAGTACGTCAACGGGCGCCTGCAGATACACGACGAGATCCGGCTTCGGCGCCTGCACGTCGAGCTTGGTGTACACCTGTTCGTAGAGCCCGAACTCCGCATCATCCAGGGTGACCCGCGCGAACAGCCGGTCCTTCTCCAACAGATAGTCGGCCACCCGCAGGGGGGCGAACATATCCTGTTGATTGAGTGCGGCAAGTTGCTGCGCACGCTGAAAGAGAAAGTAGAGCTGCGCGGGCAGAGCGCCATCGCGCGGATTGCGATAGAAACGCTCGAGGAACGGATTTTCCGCCGCCTGCTCGAGAACCGGCTCCGCGCCCAGGCTGGCGCACAGCCGACGCGTGAGGCTCGACTTGCCCACGCCGATCGGCCCTTCGATAACAATGAACTGGTGGGGAATGTCGGGTGTTTTCATGCTCGAAGATCGAGCCATCGTGTTAGAGGTCGTCGCGCCTGAGCCCCTCGGACGTAACGCGTCCCTTGAGCTCGGTCACGCGACCGAGTCCGGGGATGTGTAGCTCAGGGGCGATATCCGCCAGAGGATACAGAACGAAGTTGCGCTCCACTATCCCGGGATGAGGCAGGGTGAGTTGCGGCTCGTCGAGCCGCTCATCCCCATAAACGAGCACGTCGAGGTCAATGACGCGGGGGCCCCAGCGCTCGCGCTGCTGAGGGCGGCCCAGGGCAGCCTCCACGGAGTGCAGGCCGGCGAGCAGCGCCCGCGGCGCCAGCTGGGTCAATACGCCCGCCACGGCATTGGCGAAATCGGGTTGCTTCACCGGGCCGAACGGGTGCGATCGGTAGATCGGCGACGTTAGGATGACTCGGGTGCTCGGCAGCTTCGCGAGCTCAGCGAAGGCCCTGAGGACTTGCGCCCGTGGGTCGTCCAGGTTGCTGCCGACCCCGATGTAAGCGGGGTGCCACAGATCCCTCATCGGACGACCGTCAGGACGGTCCCGAGGGCCGACGGCGCCTGCCGCGTCGGCGACGGCCACCACCGCTGCCTCCGCCGCTGTTGTTGCTACGTGGGGGACCATCGGTCCGTTGCGCGTGTCCGGTGAGCGAATCGGCCATCTGGCCGCGCTCCTCCGCGGAGACCTCCTGAATCCGGGTCCACCACTGCGCCATCTCGTCAGGCGCGAGGCCGTGTTGTGCACGCAGCAGGAGCAGATCGTAGGCCGCCCTGAAGCGGGGATGCTCGAGCACGCGCAAGGCGCGCCGCCCTCTGGGATGCTCCAGCCGCGGCTGCAGCCCAAACATCTCGCGTACCCCGAGCGAGAAGCGCTTCGGAATTGCGACATTCGTCTGTGCCTGGCGCGCGGCCAGGTCGCAGGCGTCGAGGATCGTTCCCAGCTCGTGCCACCGCTCGGGAGGCGTCGCCTCGATGATGCCGGCAATCGGGCCATACAGAAGGAGCGCGAACAGAAACGTCGGTGTGACGGGCTTGTCCGCCTGAACGCGGGAGTCCGTGTTCCGCAGGCCCTGCACCAACAGCTTCTCGACGAGGCTGCCCGGGTGGGCTGCCAGATAGGCGTCAACCGTCGGCAGCAGCGCCGCCAGCAAGCCGCGCCGGCGTAGCACATCGAAACTGCGCTCGCCATGACCGCCCAGAAACAACTTCAGCGTCTCATCGAACAAGCGCGCCGGCGGCACGCCACCTAACAGATCACGCAGTCGCGCGATCGGCTCGGCCGTCGCGGCGTCGATCGTGAATCCGAGCTTCGCCTCGAAGCGCGCCGCCCGCAACATGCGTACCGGATCCTCGCGAAAGCGCGTCTCCGGATCGCCAATCAGTTTCAACTTACGCGCCCGCACGTCTTCGACGCCGTCGCAATAATCCCAGACGGAGAAGTCCGCAATGTTGTAGTAAAGCGAGTTGGCGGTGAAGTCACGTCGCCAGACATCCGCGTCAATCGTCCCGTACACGTTGTCGCGGAGAATGCGACCTGTCTCATCAAACATGCGCTCGGTGAGCGCGTCCGAGGATGCGTTGGCGCCGATCACTGCGCCGCCGTTGTCAGCCCGGCTACCGTTCTCCGCACGGACATCCACGCCGCCATCCAGAGGCGTGCCGCCCAGTGTCTCTGCTTCCAACTCCGGATCGTCGAGCTCGGCGGCCTCGCCGTCCTCGGGGTCGGCATCCGGCAGCGGCTCCTCGCCCTGTGACGGTGCACTCGCAGCACGGAACGTCGCCACCTCGATAATCTCGCGCCCGAAGAAAACGTGAGCGAGCCGGAACCGACGTCCCACCAGGCGGCAGTTACGGAAGAGTCGCTTTACTTGCTCAGGCAACGCGTCGGTCGCGACGTCGAAGTCCTTCGGCTCCAGGCCAATCAACAAGTCGCGTACACAACCACCGACGAGAAACGCCATGAACCCCGCGTCGCGCAGTTTGTACAAAACACGCAAGGCATTGGGTGAGATATGGGACCGCGAGATCGTGTGATCGGAGCGCGGGATGATGCGGGGGACCGCTGTGGGCGCCACCGGGGACGCGTTGGAAGAGTTCAATGAAGCGCTTTCGGCTTGGCCAGTTTTTGAGGCGCGCGATTATAGCTTAATTGCCGCGAGTTTTTCCCACAGAATCATAAACTTATCGATTGATTGCGGCATCGCCAGAAATGGAGCGTGGCCTAGAGACACCCCGCTGCCAATAGGATCAAAAGGTTAGCGTCGCCAGCGAGCGCTTGCGCCACCTGCGTAATTACTGCGACCGCACACCCGAATCCGGGCGCTCACCCACCTTGGCCATGGTAGGGGATAATAGCGGCCGCGCTCCCGCCTCCCCTTGGCGGCCGACTCACGACGCAACCGGCAGGGAAATCATGGCCAACGACAGAACGTCCTTCTCCGCAGACAAAATGTCCTTCTCCGGCAACCCCAAGGTGTTCCGGTACGGACTCGTGGTCCTCGCGATTCTGATAGCGCTCTGGTTCGTCTGGCCTTTCAATTCCGTGCCCACCGGCAGTCGCGGCGTCGTCACCCAGTTCGGCCGCATTGTCGACATCGAACCCGAGGGCCTCACCATCCTGGCGCCCTGGCAGCGCCTGGCCCTCTTCAGTATCCGGGCGGAGCAGGCGGATATAGAGAGTGCCGACGGCAGCACCAGCGACACGCAGCCCGTGAAAGTCTCCATGACCGTGCGCTACAGCATCATGCCGGACAAGGTTGCGGAGGTTTACGAGAAATACTCCCACAACGGCGACCTGTCGTCGTACGTGCAAACCGCCACGCAGGAAATCTTCAAGGCCGTCACCGCCCGCTACGACGCCACCGACCTGATCGGCAAGCGCGCCCTCGTCTCTTCCGACATCAACCAGGCACTGCGCACGAAACTCGCCATCTACGGCGCGCAAGTCATCAACATCGACATGCGCAACTTCTCCTTCTCCCAGTCATACATGTCCGCCATCAATGACAAGGTGACCCAGGAGCAACTGCGCCTGGCCGCGGAAAACAAGCTCAAAACGGTCGAAGCCGAGCAGAAGCAGAAGGTCGCCATCGCCGAAGCGGAAGCGAACGCCGTCAAAGCAAAAGCCGACGGCGACGCCTACGCCACCCTCAAAAATGCCACCGCGCAAGCCGAATCACTCCGCATCCAGAACCAGGCCCTCACCCAGAGCAAGGACGTCCTGGAACTTCGCCGCATCGAGGTCGAGCAAGTCAAGGCAGAGCGCTGGAATGGCCAGCTCCCGCAGAACGTCTACGCCTCCGCGCCTATTCCTTTCTTTAATGCGCATTGAGCCTTTATGCGCATAGGGTCCATGAAACGGGTATTTACAGCACGCCTCGCCCCACTATAATGCCCGGCTCCTGCGGGTAGACCCCACGCCGCTCCCATCGTCTAGAGGCCCAGGACATAGCCCTCTCAAGGCTAGTACACCGGTTCGAATCCGGTTGGGAGCGCCATAAAATCAAGGGCTTAGCGAGTCGCGAAATTCGCCGTACGGAATCCGTACGAAAACCTGCTCCAGCCTCTCAGCTGCAGACAACGTCGCTCTGGCCGGCACCCGCTGTCGGCGCGCGAGGCTAAAGTCTCAGTGTTGCTGTTTGCTCGTGATCGGGCTTAGTCTTAGCGATTATCACCCTTTGTTGGCTTACCCAGAAATAACCACGAATGTCAGACCTCATTGATTTTCTTGAGAG
>JAQGOE010000085.1 GCA_028293725.1 Gammaproteobacteria bacterium
TTCACCTTCTTCGAGAGCGCCCCGCGCATGATGAGCCACATGATGACTTCCGAGCCTTCGAACCCACCGCGCTCCGCGAATTCCGCGATGGTAATTTTCGTCAGCGCCTCGGGATCCTTCTCCAGCAGGTCGAGAAATTCCATGTCCCAGGGCGTGTTGTTGAACCCCGCCCGCTCGCCATGCACCTGGTGGGACAGTCCGCCGGTCCCAACAATGGCGACCTTCAGATCTTCCGGATAACTTTCGATCGCCTTGCGCAGTGACTTGCCGAGATGGAAGCAACGACGCGCGGACGGAATCGGAAATTCGAGCACGCCCACCTGCAGCGGCACGATGGCGCCCGGCCAGGTCGGCTCATGTGGCCACAACAGCGACAGCGGCGAGAAACAGCCGTGATCCAGTCCCTTGCCCTGGAAATAAGACATATCGAACTCGTCCGCGACGAGGCCATTCGCCACGTGCCGCGCGAGCCCGGGGTGCCCCTTGATCGGAGGCAACTTACGCGCGCCACCGCCCTCGTCAGCGACCCAGTATTTATCGCCGACGCCGAGCGCGAAGTGGGAGTAGTGATCGAAAAAGAACGACGTGATGTGATCGTTGAAAATGAAGAACAGCACGTCCGGCTTCTTTTCCGCCAGCCAGCGCTGCACCGGCTCGTAGCCCGCGAAAATCGGCGCCCAGACCGCGTCCTTCTGTTTGTTGGTATCGAGCGCGAACCCGATAGTCGGCGTGTGAGAGGAAGCGATACCGCCTACGATTGTGGCCATCAACGAGCTCCGCCGCCAAAGCGGCTCCAAAGGGTCCGGTCAGGATAAAGCCGCCCAGGGGAGAGTCCAGCGTTTTACCCGGCACCGTCCATTTCCGCCGCCCCGCTCAACCTCTGATCGCCGCCGCAACTGACAATCGGGCGGCGCGGGCGGCCGGTAACAGGCCGCCCAATAACCCGATGACGCATGCGCTGAAAATCCCGAACCCGATGAGCCTGTAACTCACATTCAAGGTGTAAGTCACCGGTGAGGGGCTCGTGCCAGTAAGGGTACTGACCGAGTTACCGTTGAAGAACACCCAGGCGATCGTCGCACCGATCAACGCCCCCAACAGCGCGAGAAGCAAAGCCTCGACGAGCACGGATACCACGACCGCAGCGCCGTCGTATCCGATCGCGCGCAGTGTCGCGATCTCAGTAGTGCGCGCGCTCACCGCGGAGTACATCGTGTTGATCGCCGCAAACACCGCGCCGAGACCCATGATCACGCCAATGGTGGAGGCAATGATCTTCAGCAACCTTGCCATCGGGCGCGAAGCCTCACTGAAGTAATCGGGCTCACGCTTCACCTCGACTGACAGAGCAGGATTTGTAGTCAACGCGGCTTTGAAGGCATCGAAGCTCTCCGGCGAGTCGAGCATTAGCGTCACACTCGTGAAAACATTGCGCTGGAAAGCCGACAACAGGGTTTCAACGTCCGTCAGCAGCTCCGATTCATGCGAGTCGCCGCCGCTTTCAAAGGCGCCCACGACGGTCCAGTCTCCTTGCAGAAGCGCAACGCGCTTGCCGACTTCCAGCCCGGCAATCCGCCTCTGCAGCGATCGTCCAACCACCATCTCGTGCAAGGCCGGCTTGAACATCCTGCCCTCCACGAGGTGAATTTCCGGCCGCAGAGCCAAGGCCTGACCTCCTACTCCGCGCAACGTCGCGAATGTGTCCAGTCCCGTGCGTGGGTCCGTGAGACGGACGAACGCGAGGTTCTCGGCCGAGAGAATCGGCTTACCGACCTGGTCCTTTTTAATCCCGGGAGTGTTGAGAAGCGCTACGGCAGCTTCCCGAGGCAGGCTGCTCGCCCCCTCGCTGTCGGACCCCCGATTCAAGACAATGGCACGGTCGGCGCGGCCCGTTTTGCCCGCAGTCGCCGTAAAGCTCGTGACCATGGAAAACACACTGATCAGCACGGCCACCACACCCGCTATGCCGATAACAACGACGAGTGAAGCCCCTAACCGCCTGGGTATGCCCGCCACGCTCATCGCGGTCACCGCAACGATCTGTCTCAAGGAATACACGCTCAATACCTCATCTGACAGACAGTGCGTCGACGATGCTCAACCGCATCGCACGCCAGGCCGGGATGGACGCGCTCAGAAAGGCAACCACGACGGCGAACAACCCACCCAGCGCAAACACTATCGGGGGCAATAGAGCCGTGCCCAGAATGTTCTTGGCCAGGGGGAAAGCACCTGCCGCCAGGCCGAGACCGGCAAACGCGGCAACGAGGCACAGTAGGAGTCCCTCCGCTAGTACGAGTAGCAACACGCTGCCCGCGGTGAAGCCAATTGTCTGCAGCACCGCGAGCTCCGAGGTTCGTTCACGCACCGACTCCATCATGGTGTTGCCCGTCAGCGCTAGCAGCGCGAAAAACACGGCAGCCATGATGGCCCGGGTGAAGAAATTCATATCGCCGATACTGGCAATCGCCGCCTGCGCCGATTCCTGTTCGGACTGCGTCCGTGTTTGTACGGCGGAGTTGACGAAGAGATGATCGATCTGCTGAGCCACCCGGGTGGTGTGCCGCGCATCGTCGATGCGCAGCAGGAAGCGGTTGACGGTGCCCTTCCCCGTCGCCCGGCCCTCGTCGTAGTACTCGAAATTCGCCAGCATCAGCGGGTTGTCGCTCGAGGACGTCGGGTTGCTCATGATGCCGACAATGTCGAAGGCCCAGTCCGTGGAGCCCTTCACGGTCGCCATCGCCGTATGCAGCGAGATCTTGTCGCCGACCTTCCAGCCATACTTGTGAGCGAGCCAGTCGCTGATAATGGCGCCGGTGCGGATGCGCGCAATGGCTGCCAGCTGCTCCCGCCGAACGTTGTACTCGGGGCGGATTGCCAGCCAAACCGCCGGATGCGTCGCCACGACGAAGACGCCGTTCTTGGGATCCTGGTAAGAGCCGCCGAGGAACGCAACCTGCGTAATCAGCTTGATCCCCGGAACCGCCTCGATCTGTCCCCGGTATGCTAAGGGCAGAGGCTGCGGGAAACGCGGATCGACAAACAGGCGGTCGAGCTTCTGCTGACCCAGGATCCGGGAGAACGCCGAGTCCACACCCTGCAACAGACCGAACAGCAGAAAGGCGATCATGATGCAGACCAGGGTAAACACCGTGCGGACCGGCTTCCTCCACAGTCCGGCCCAGATCAACACGAGGTATTTCATGCCGCGCTTCTGACTTCGGCGGCGTTCAGGATTCCCTTATCGACATACAGCCGGCGCGAGGCATGATCGGCCGCCCGCGGATCGTGTGTCACCATCACCACGGTCTTGCCGTGTTCGCGGTTCAACAGCTGTAACAGCTTCAGAATCTCTTCCGCGCTGTCACGATCGAGGTCGCCCGTGGGCTCGTCGCAAACGAGGAGAGTCGGATCCGCGACAATGGCACGAGCAATCGCCACTCGTTGTTGCTGACCCCCGGAAAGCTCCGCCGGCTTGTGCTTCGCCCGGTCCGAAAGCCCCACGAGCTCCAATGCGGCGGCGACACGCGCTTTGCGCTCCACTCGCGGGAGCTTGGTGAGAAACAGGGGGACTTCGACATTGCGCTCGGCGCTCAGCACGGGCAACAAGTTGTAGAATTGAAAGACAAATCCAACGTGCCGCGCGCGCCATCTCGCGAGTTGCCTGCCCGCGAGGCCATCGATGCGCTGTCCGGCCACGCTCACTTCCCCTTCATCGGGTTTGTCGAGGCCCGCAATCAGATTTAGAAGCGTCGTCTTCCCGGAGCCCGAAGGTCCCATGAGCGCGAGAAACTCGCCAGCCTCGGCTTCGAGGTCTACCCCATGCAGCACCTCCACGCGCTGCCTGCCGCGCGTATAGCGCTTGACTACGTTCTTTAACGAGACGATAGCCGGCATCGAATTCTCCGCCCAATCTACGCCATTCTATTAACGGGTCCGGTGCCCAAAAAGGGTTGAACTGTCATGTGATCTCCCAGGCGCGCGCTTTCACGGCTTGCCGGTGACCGGATTATCGTAATGATACGCAGGCAAAAACGGTCGCGGATACATCTCGAACTGCATCGAAGGTGGCCGGTCAGGGGGATTGTTGGCGCTGATCCCCGGCGCCGCACGCGGCACCGATTCCTTCCAGCCTATATCGTAGGGTGTGAAGTACGTGTTGATGACATGGTCCGACTTGATCCGCCACGCTCCATCCACCTTCACGAACTGGTTCTCATACACACCGCCCATCCACATACCGGTCTTACCAAACTCACCCATCATGCTGAACGCACGTGAGCGCATCCGGGCGGTCTGCCGATCCGGCGCAACGTCGATGACGGGCTGATACTGCATATGGTTGTGCAGAACTCCCGCATCCAGGCCCTGCTGCCCATACAGGTTGAGATTTCGACGCACACTGGCCTTGCCGGCATAGACGCCGCGTAGTGCAATTTCGATCGTGCCGTCTGAGGCGAAGAGGTCGGTTAACGCGTCCCACTCGAATGTCGCCAGGTAGTAGCCATACATGGCGTGCACATTCTCGATTTGCGCCTCATCCTCCAGCAGGCCGACGCGGTGATCGAGCTCGGCGAGCGATTCGGGCGTCACCTCGGCACGATCTGTTGATGCGCCCGCGACGAAGTGCGTCGGGGCTCGCCCGTGGAAGTGAGCCGCAGTGACCGGATTCTGATAATCGAACGGCGCGACGCGTGGACTGGAGGACGTCGCCGCGCGATCGGGGGGCAGAGAGGGCTCGAAACTCGAATGATCGTGGAGGCTCTTGCCCCACCCATCCTCGTAGGGCGTGTACATCGACGGATACAGCCGCAGCCTTTGAATTTTCCAAACGCCGCCCTGGTTCACATAGTCGTTCTCGTAAACTCCCGTGCCCCATTCGGCAAATTTCTTCCACTCCGCGAGCTGCGCGAACCAGTGCCAGCGCGCCTTGGCGGTCTTGCCTTGGCCGTCGACTTGCACGACGGGCTGAAGTTGCATGTTGTCGAACAGCCGGCCCTCCTGGGGGCCTTCGGGGCCGATGGCGCGCAGGTACGCGAGCACATGGGCCTTGCCGACGTAAGCCCCCCGCCCCGCGACCTCCAGCTGCGCATCGTCCGCGAACAGGTCCGCGGCCTCGGTCCACATCCCCTTGTCGATGTAGTAGCCGTAGATGCGCTGCAGGTTCTCAATGAGATGCTGATCCTCCAACAGACGGACCTGCTGGTCCAACGCGACCATTCGGCTCAGAAGTGCCTGAGGCGTCGAGTCTTTCGGATCATGGCCGTCAGCGACCGCGCCAGCCACAACACCCACCGGGCCGGGCGCTTTGTCCTTGAAGTGAAACGGCGGCACGAATGTGGCGGGCCAGGTCTCGTACGTTACCGTGGGAGGTGAATCCGGCGGCAGCCGACCGGAAACGTACTTGCCGCCGTTCACATCCTTCTGCTTGGTCCAGCCGCCACCGCTGTAGGGAACCATGAGCGTTTGATACCAGTGAAGGGTACTGATCTTCCAAACACCGTTTTCCTTCACGTATTCGTTCTCATACGGCCCCTCGCCCCAGAAGGCGCTACTCCCCAGCTGACCGGTGAGAATGACGGAGCGCCACGTCCCCTTCGCAGTCCGTCCGTCCGGGGCCAGATCGATCACGGGCATCAACTGAAAGTTCTCGCTCACCTGGCCGGGCGAGAGCCCCGTCCTGCCGCCTGCCAGCGCATAGAAATACTGCCGTACGCGCGCTTTTCCGCGGTATACCCCGTCGAGGCCAAACTCAACGGTTCCGTTCTCGGCGAAAAGGTCCGTAACCTGGTCCCACATGCCCGCGTCGACGTAGTAACCGTAGGCGCGCTGCAAGCGTTTGATGTCATTGATGTCCTGGAGGGCGGTGCGACGCTGCTCGAGCAAAGCGATCTTGCGCTCCAGGTTCAGACGATAGTCCGGAGCCGCAGAATGCTGGCTCGCGCCGCTACAGCCCGCGAGCCCGATCGCGAGTCCGGCCACGGTGGCAGCCGCCCGCCAGAACAGGTGTCCTGTGCTGGGCACTCCCCGGATCTTTTTTAAGCTCATTTCACCATCCTATCGATGCCATACACCGTCAGCGGATCGCGCGCGTCGCGCACCGCTTTCTTCATCCTATCAGGGTGACGGGGAGATTCTGCCTCTTCGGAAGGCTGGCGCCTGTATGGACCTACCTCGGCATCCACGGCACGGATAGCTGCCAGCGCGACGGCCGACTCTTCTCGGTGATCCGAATGCCTCACCCGCACGCCGCATCAGACGGTCAACACCGACGTCAAAGTCAACGTAGCGATCTGCACTCGCAATGTTTGATCGTGGAGCGTATTTCTGTTGAAACACCCAATCAATCGACCTCGCACGCCGACTCCAACGCGGTTAATCTAACCACCTCCGCGCAGTCCGCCTTCCGACCGGACCAACACCGCCGGCGGCCGAACGCGTTCCACAACAAAGGTCACTCACATGGCGATGAATTCCCTGGACGACATCAAAGCCGCGATTCAACAGTTGGCCGCACAAGAGCGGCAGAGCCTGCGGTCATGGTTGGTCGCAAATTTCTCCTACGACACCGACGTGCTCGGTGATCGCGTCGCGGAACCCGCGTTGGCCTACGGCGCCTCGGCGGAGCGTCAACGGCTCTCAGTCGACGAGTATTTGGAGTTCGAAGAAAACAGCGTGGAACGCCACGAATACATTGATGGCGCCGTCTACGCGATGTCCGGCGTCAGCGAGTCCCACGAGTTGATCGCTGGAAATCTGTTCGCCGCTATTCATGGGCATGTGCGTGGTGGCCCGTGCAAGCCTTACAAGTCCGACTTCAAATTGCGGCTGCGAATCGACCAAAGGGATCTCTTCTATTACCCGGATGTCATGGTGGCCTGCGGCCGCGAAGGCGTTGCCAGCCACTATCTGCATTATCCGAAGTTGATCGTGGAAGTGTCATCGCCCTCCACCGAGTCCATCGATCGCCGGGAGAAACTCCTCAGCTACAAGCAGATTGCAACCGTGGAGGAATACGCGCTGGCCTCCCAGGACACCGCGCAGATCACCATTTACCGCCGCGCACAGAACTGGGCGCCACGAGTGCACACGGGATCCGACAGTACCGCCACATTTCAGTCTATCGGACTGTCGCTGGCGCTGCGGCAGATCTACGAGGGCTTCGAGACAATCAGCCCAGCTGATCAATCAAAATCAGCCTGACTGATACCCCCCGCCGGACGCCGCAAACCGACAGCCGCTCGGACGGACACACCCCAGATCGCCAGTCCCGCCAGCGCCAGCCCGCACCCCACCCAACCTGTCGAGGTCCACCCATAGCCCGCGGCGATCGCCATTCCGCCAAGCAACGGCCCGAGCGCGTTCGCGACATTGAAGGCCGAGTGATTGAGCGCCGCCGCCAGCGCCTGCGCGTCGCCTGCGACGTCCATCAACCGCGTCTGCAAAACGGTCCCGAGAGCACCGCCGAACCCGATCGCGGTGACATCCAATAGGACGCTCCAGAGCTGGCCAGCAGCCAGCGGATAAAGCGCCAACGCCACCGCCGACCAGACGAGCAACGCCCCCGCCGTCGGCATGAGCGCCCGATCAGCGAAGCGTGGTGCGATGAGATTGCCGGCAGTCATGCCGATTCCGAAGCAGGCCAGCGCCGCCGGCACCGCTGCGGCCGATACACCGGTCACCGCCATGAGCGTCGATGCCAGATAGGTGTACACGGAAAAGAGCCCACCGAATCCGATAGCGCCGATCGCAAGCGTGAGCCACACCTGCCCGCGCCTGAGCGCTCCGAGTTCGCGCAGGGGACTTGCGCCCGACTCCACCCGGTCGCGCGGCGCGAAAATCGCCACCAGCGTCGCGGTAAGCGTCGCGAGAAATGCGACGACGGCAAACCCCCAGCGCCAGCCGAAGGCCTGCCCCACCCAATTGGCGAACGGCACCCCAATGATGGTGGCGATCGTGAGACCCAGGAGGACTCGACCGACGGCCTGAGTTCGCCGCTCGACCGGCACCAGGGACGCCGCCACCAGCGCCGCGATTCCGAAATAGGCGCCGTGCGGCAGGCCGCTCAGGAACCGAAAGAGCAGCATCCAGTGATAGGTCGGGGCCAGCGCGGACAGCCCATTCGCCACGGCGAAGACCGTCATGAGCAAGATCAGAATAGTTCGCCGCGCCATACGCGCCGACAGAACCGCAATCAGGGGTGCGCCGACCACCACACCAAGCGCGTAGGCACTGATCACATGCCCTGCCGTCGGTGCGCTGATGCCGAGATCGCGAGCGAAAAACGGCAACAGGCTCATCGTCGCAAATTCGGTCGTGCCGATGGCAAAACCGCCCACGGCAAGGGCACTGTGAACCACCCCAGCGGGAGCTCCGCGGCGCTCCCGCCCTACACTTTCCGTCATCGAATCCCTAAGCCTGTCTCGCCCGCGGCATCTGCATAGAAAATAGCAGACTTCGGCGTCCGAAGAGACCGGCACAGAGACTCGTCAGAGCGGCGGCCCGGGCAGATTCCGCAGCCTCTTCCCGTCCGGAAGCGTGATGATGGCGCAGAAGCCGCCCTTGCGGCCGTCCTTGAGCAGATGGACTTCCATCCCGACCTTGTCGCCCGGCTTGATCGTGTGCCGGGTCCAGCCGCTACGGCTGAGATAGTTCGGGCTCATGCCCTCGATGCTCCAGGACTCACTGGTGCCGGTGCTGGGATTCAAGACCTCCATAAAGATGAAGGTATGCGGATTCGTCCAGTCGAACTGCGTGACGGTACCTGTGACGGTGACCGTGTGCTGCATGTCGAACATGGCAGTGGAGTGGTGCGCAACCGCCACGCCGGCGGTGAGCACCAGGGACAATGCCGCCGCAACGAGCAGGCGGATTCTTCGGACCGATGCGTTCACTTTCGTCTACCTCTTCAGATTGATGTCCGCGCGACCTTCCGGGTCGGCGCTATCCCGATTGTTCTGCGTGCAGATATATTCCTTGAGATCCCAGTCCGTATGCCGCTTGTAGAAGCGTGTCACTGCCCACGGCTGCAGTAGAGCCTTCGGGTCGTAGATCGTGGTACGGATTTCCATCGTGTCGGGCGAAGTACGTTGTATCCGCTCCTCGATGCGCATCTGGTCACTGTGGTTGGTAGCGGGCGCGATGTACGAGTTCGGAATGAACCCGATACTGTCGACGACCAGGGTGTCGCCCTCCCAATGACCGATCGAATCGCCCTGGTAGGTTGGATCGGGATCCTCCATATGGGGACGCCCATCGACGTAGATGCGACGCATCTGGCTGTATGCCTCGATGGCCACAGTGACCTTCCCTGGAGTAAACAGGAACTCAACGGGATAAGGCTGCGTCATGATCTGCGGCATTCCCGGCGGCACGCAGTTGGCGGTGTCGGTCTGCTGATGCTCACCCTCCTTCTGCGCGGCGCGGTATTTCTCGGCCATTGCCGCGTATTCCGGCGTGAGTTTGGGCCCGTCCAGCGGCGTCCGCGAGCCCAGGGGGCTGCGGCCTGACTGCCAATCCAACTCCCAGACACCGCTCCAGTCGGGCAGATGCGCGATCGAGCTCCAACTCGTCCCCTGCAGGCTCGCCTTTGCCGCGGGCTTGCCAGCAACGGAAGTCCCGTTGGCAGGTGTACCGGCAGCCGCCGCACCAGCGGGTGTCGCACCGATGGCCGGCATCCCGGCCGCAAGCGCCACTGCACTCACCACCGCGCCCAGCAGCCCGTTATGAATAGGTCCGCGCATGATTCCCCCTCTATAAAACGACTAAGTGCTGACCTGCAACTTCTGGCCCGCCGCGCGCCGTGCCAACACCCGCGGGGCGGTTTCCCTGAGCCCGAGAGCGAGCAACGCACCGACGACCGTCACTCCAAACATCATCCACAACGGCGCCTGCAGGCCAACTCGATCGGCGACGCTGCCGGCCAGCCATGGCGACAGCACTCCGCCCAGGATCTCGCCGGTTCCCATGCAGATCCCCAGGGCGGTCGCCATGTGATGGGGCGCGACACTTTCCGACGGCACGGTTCCCATGAACAGCGGAAACACCCCATTCACCCCCCACCCCACGAAGAAGATGGCGGCCAGCCCCCAAACGGAGCCGTCGTAGTACATGGCGCCGAGCGGCAGGATCACTGCAATGAGCGGCATGACAATGAGCAGCGGCCGCCGGCCCCAGCGATCCGACAGGGCTGAAATGACGAACGCCCCGATCGTCGCCGAAATACCCAACGTCCCCATGATCCAGCCCATGGTCTGCGGGTCGTACTTCCGCACCTGCGTGAGATACAACGGCATGAACGTCCAACACAACACCAGGTAGGAAACCAGGAGAACGCCTATTATCGCGCACAGAACCACGTTACGTTCCGCGAGCGCTTCGCCGAGCGAACTGCCCTTGCTCGCACCCGATTGCGACGGCGCGCTCTCGACCGGAACCTCGCGTACGAAACGCCACATCAGAAACGCAGTGAGCAGGCCGGGAGCGCCAGCCAGGAAGAACGCGTGTCGCCAGCCGAAATATGCGGCGAAGGGCACCAGCAACACCGGCGCGAAAAACGACCCGAAGAGATTCGATCCGAAGTTCTGCGTGACACCCATCGCCAGGCCGCGATGTCGCGGCTCGACTTCCGTCGCAATCAGCGACTGACTGATGGGCATGATGCCGCCCTCGGCCACGCCCATCAGCAAACGTGCACCCAGGATCATTGCAAATGTCGAGGCGATACCCGTAAGAAACGAGCAGACGGAAAATGCCAGCGTCGCCAGAATCAGCAGGCCCTTGCGCGAGCCCGTCTTGTCCGACACCAGGCCGATGCCAAACGCGGCAATCGCCCAGGTGAGCGACAACGCTGCCGCCAGCAAACCCACCTGGGTGTTGTTCAGGTGCAGATCCGGCTGGATGAACGGCATGAGAAAATTCGACGCATTCCGGTCGAAAAATACAATGCCAAAATTGATACTGAGCAGCCCTGCCAGCATCACCTGGTAGCCCGCAGAGCCCACCGACTTATTCATAGCGTCCGCTCGAATTCCGCCGCCCTCCCGGAACGTACCATAGCGCCGGCGAAGGCGGTTTCCCGGCCAAGCAAAAGTGCCTTTCGCCTACAAACCAGTGCGGGGGGCCAGTTTACAATCCCCGGATGACCCTGCTCCTGGATCTAGTCAATACTTCACAGCGCGTGGGAGCCACCGCGGCTCGCCTGGCCAAGGTGCGCGAACTGGCGACCTTCCTGCGGTCTCTCCCACCGGACGAGATTGACACCGCCGTCCACTACCTGTCCGGCGAGCTTCCGCAGGGTCGGATCGGCATCGGCTACTCCGTCTTGAAGGCAGCGGCGGCAAACTCGCCCGCGCAGGCCGAGTCATTGTCGATAGCGGGGATCGACCAAGATCTCACCGACCTCGCGGCCATTCGTGGCTCCGGTTCCGCGGCCCGGCGCGCGCAAGCGCTACGTGACCTGTTCTCGCGAGCGACCCCGGGAGAGCACGAATTCCTGCTGCGGCTCCTGGTGGGCGAATTGCGCCAGGGAGCGCTGGGGGGCGTCATGGTGGAGGCGATCGCGGCGGCCGCCGCAATCCCGGTAGCGCAGGTCCGGCGGGCCGCCATGTATTCGCAAAGTCTCGGAGCGGTCGCTCGCGCGGCGTTAGTGGAGGGAGTCGCGGCGCTCGAAAAATTCCAACTCGAGTTGTTCGCGCCGATCGCACCGATGCTGGCGCAGACGGCCGCCGACGTGGCCGAAGCGTTGGGCGAGCTGCAGGGCGAAGTTGAGTTCGAATGGAAGATGGATGGCGCGCGCATCCAGGCGCACAAGGTCGGCGACGACGTTCGCCTCTACACGCGCAGTCTGAACGACGTAACGGCTGCCGTGCCCGAAATCGTCACTACGGTGCGCGGGCTCTCCGAGCACACGCTGGTACTGGATGGCGAGGCCATTGCGTTCGATGCCAAGGGTCGCCCACATCCCTTCCAGATCACGATGCGCCGCTTCGGTCGCAAACTCAACGTGGAAGCTCTGCGCGGCGAGTTGCCCATCCGGGCATTTTTCTTCGACTGCCTGCGCGTCGGGGACCAGAGTATTGCCGACCGCCCCGCCCGCGAACGCTTCGCAGCGCTCGCGCGCGCCGTGCCGGCGGAGCTACGGATTCCGCGGCTCATCACGAGATCGGAGCCCGAAGCCCGTGAATTCTATGAAGCCGCGCTCGCGGCCGGACACGAAGGGGTCATGGCGAAGTCGTTGGACGCGCCCTACGAGGCGGGCAATCGCGGCGCGAGCTGGCTGAAGATCAAACGGGCCCATACCCTGGATCTGGTCGTGTTGGCTGCCGAGTGGGGCCACGGCCGCCGCAGCGGCAAACTGTCGAACCTGCACCTGGGCGCGCTGGATCCCGCCACGGGCGAATACATCATGCTGGGAAAAACCTTCAAAGGCCTCACCGACGCTCTGCTCGAATGGCAGACCCGGGAGTTCCTCGCGCGCGAAGTGAGCCGCGACCAGTGGACGGTGTACGTGCGCCCGGAGTTGGTAGTGGAAATTGCCTTCAGCGACCTGCAAGCCAGCACCCGCTATCCAGGAGGCCTGGCCCTGCGCCTGGCGCGAGTGAAGCGCTACCGGGACGACAAGCGCGCCGCGGACGCGGACAATATGGATTCCGTGCGCAGAATTTTCGCCGCCCAAGCGGGCACAGCATAAGGACCCGGACTTTCATATGGCAGGCCCCTCACTCGACCTTCCCATCCATCACTTCCGCAGTCGTGATGGCCTCGAGCTCGCCTATCGTGAGATGGGGACGGGCCGCCCGCTCGTGCTCATCCACGGATTTTTCTCGACCGCGATGGTGAACTGGGTGCGCTACGGTCACGCCGCGAAAATTGCGGCCCGCGGCATTCGCGTGATCATGCCGGACCTGCGGGGACATGGTGATAGCGCGAAACCACACGATCCGGCTTTCTACCCCCGCGACGTTCTGGCCGACGACGGCCTTGCGTTGCTCGAGCATCTGG